>JAITNT010000275.1 GCA_031290295.1 Clostridiales bacterium | reverse complement strand
TGCGGGCAATTCCGGCGGCGCGCTTATCGATATGGGCGGCAAGCTTGTCGGAGTGAATACCTATAAGGCGGTGCGCGAAGCGACCGACGAAACGGAAATAGACAATATCGGGTACGCTAATCCCTCTAATATGGCATTGGCGGTCTATCATAATATTATTAATAATTTGAATAAGAATACGCCGGTGAACAGCTTGCGAAAACCCGAGTTCGGAATTACCGTCAAGGTAATGCCCGAAACGGCGGACAGCTTCGATAAGCCTTACCTCGTCGTGGATAAGACGGGGCTGTCCTCGACGATTACATGGAGCGCGGTTAACGGGGGACGTTTTCAGAGCGGCGACAGAATTATAGCTATAGGCGGCGCGTCGCTTTTTGACGGGGACGGCAATTATATCTATCAAAAAAACGCGTTGCCGAGCATTGCCCCGCTCGAACAGATATCGCTTTATTACGGCGCCAAAAAAGAGTCCGACGTTAAGCTCACCGTAACTATAAGGCGTACGGTGTTGTTCGCCGCACAGGAAATAACGCTGACCTTCAACGAGTTATATCTGCAACGGGAAATACCGTTTTTGGCGTAGCAATAAGCGTTAGACCTTATAAAACGGCTGTCTCATGTTTTATTGAGACAGCCGGGTTGTTGGCGGTATTATTTTGTACGGTATAGGCGTTTACTACTTCTGCGTTGAATCCAGGAACGACACGAGGTCGTTGACAGTTTTCATGTTCATAGCGACTTCGTTAGGGACGGTGACGTTGTAGACGGTTTCCACGTTGAGCAGCATTTCCGCGAGGTCGAGCGAATCCGCTTTTAGGTCGCGGGTTATATCGGTTTCGGGTTTTATTATGCTAGCATCGGCTATGTGAAGCTGTTCCGCCAAAAGTTTTTGTACCGTTTCAAAAGATTTAGACATTGTGTTTCCTCCGTGATTAATATATAATTATCGATATTAGTATATATTATTATTAAAATTTTTACAAGAGATTGCGGACGATTTTTGCATTTTTGCATAAAATATGCTAGCGAACTGCGGTCTTTAAGCATCAAAGCCGCCTAAAGCGCGGTTTTATCCCGTTCTATTAAGCTTCCCGCGGCTTGAACGCGGTTACTTCAATCCTGCAATAATCAGCCCGCCCATTTCCTTGCAGCCGACGGGCGTACAGCCTGCGGACATGATATCGCCCGTGCGGAAGCCCTTTAGAAGCGCCGCGTCGATCGCCCGTCTTATAGCAAGCGCCGCGTCGGGAAGCCCAAGAGAGCTTTCTAACATCATTGCCGCGGACAGCACGGTGGCGATAGGGTTAGCCAAATCCTTGCCCGCGATATCGGGCGCAGAACCGTGGATAGGCTCATAGAGTCCGAGCTTTGAGTCGCCTATACTGGAGGAGGGCAGCATACCTATAGAGCCGGTAACCATAGAGGCCTCGTCCGAAAGAATATCGCCGAATATGTTAGACGTAACTATAACGTCGAATTGAGAGGGGTTTTTGACAAGCTGCATCGCCGCATTATCCACAAGCATATTTTCGCAGGTCACGCCGGGATAAGCCTTGGCGACCTCGGCGACCGTCGCCCGCCATAGGCGCGAGCTGTCCAGCACGTTAGCCTTATCGATGCTGATAACGTGTTTTTTGCGGGTGAGCGCGCACTCGAAAGCAAGACGGGCTATGCGTTCGACCTCGAATTTTGAATAAGCCTCGGTGTCGTAAGCCTCCGCGCCGTACTTGCCCTCGCGCATTCCGCGTTCGCCGAAGTACATGCCGCCGGTAAGCTCGCGGTAAACCACCATATCTATACCGCGCGCGGCGATATCCGCGCGCAGCGGACAGGCGTTAATCAGAGAGGGGAACAGTACGGCGGGGCGAATGTTGGCATAAAGACCCAGCGCCGCTCGTATGCCGAGCAGACCCTTTTCGGGGCGCAGATGACCCGGCAGCGTGTCCCACTTGGGTCCGCCGACCGCGCCCAAAAGCACGGAGTCCGAGTCCTTACAAATTCTTATCGTTTCGTCGGGCAAAGGAACGCCCGTCTTGTCGATGGCGCAACCGCCCATAAGCACGTCGGTGAATTTGAAGCCGTGTCCGAATTTAGCGCCCGCGGCTTCCAAAACGTCGGTGGTTACCTTAGTTATTTCCGGACCTATTCCGTCCCCGGCTATTACCGCGATATTGAATTTCATAGCTTGCCCCCCAGTTGAATTTTTTTAAGCAGTCCGCCGACGGCGATTATTTCCTGTATCGACGGAGGAAAGGCTGCCGCCGAGTAGGTTTTGCCCGACGTCAGGTTCTTGATCGTGCCGCTTGCAAAGTCCGCCTCGAGACGGTCGCCCGCTTTTGTTCCCTTGACCGCCTCGGGGCATTCGAGGATAGGCAGCCCGATGTTGATTGCGTTGCGATAGAAAATGCGTGCGAACGTATTGGCGATTACGCAGGAAACGCCGCTCGCCTTAATGGCTATAGGCGCGTGCTCGCGCGACGAGCCGCAGCCGAAATTATCCTCGGCGACGATGATATCCTCGGGGCGTACGCGCGTGACGAAGTCGCCGTCGATATCCTCCATGCAGTGGGCGGCCAGCTCGGCTTCCGAGGTGGTGTTAAGGTAGCGCGCTGGGATAATAACGTCGGTATCGACGTTGCTTCCGTACTTAAAAACTGTGCCAGATGCTTTCATTTATTTTAATCTCCTTATTTAAGCTCTTTGGGACTTGAGATTCTGCCGGTTACCGCGCTTGCCGCGGCAACGTACGGGGAAGCGAGATACACCTCGGATTCGGGGTGTCCCATGCGCCCTACGAAGTTGCGGTTAGTAGTGGCTACGGCGCGTTCTCCGGCGGCAAGGATGCCCATGTGACCGCCGAGGCAGGGTCCGCAGGTGGGTGTAGAAACGACCGCGCCCGCCTGAATGAAGGTTTTTATGTAGCCCTTTTGCATGGCTTCGAGGTAAATATCGTTAGTAGCGGGGAAGAAAATAACTCTTACTCCCTCGGCGACGCGGCGACCCTTGAGGATTTTGGCGGCGACGGCAAGGTCGCTGATATGTCCGTTAGTGCATGACCCGATTACGACCTGGTCAATTTTAACGTCGCCTACCTTGTCGATAGTGCGCGTATTCGAGGGCAGGTGAGGGAAGGCTACGGTGGGTTTAAGCTTGCTCAAATTTACGGTGAAGCTCCGTTCGTATTCGGCGTCGGCGTCCGCCGCGTATTCCTTAGGCTCGCGCTTGAAACGCCCGTGCAAATACGCGCGCGTAATATGGTCTACGGGGAAAATACCGTTCTTAGCGCCCGCCTCTATAGCCATGTTAGCGATAGTGAAGCGGTCGTCTATAGTCAGATGCTGCAGGCCCTCGCCCGTAAACTCCATGGACTTATAAAGCGCGCCGTCCACGCCTATTAACCCGATAATGTGCAGAATGACGTCCTTGCCGCAAACGTAACGCGCGGGCTTGCCGATAAGCTCGAATTTGAGAGCGGACGGCACCTTGAACCACGCCTTGCCCGTAGCCATGCCCGCCGCCATGTCCGTGCTGCCTACGCCGGTGGCAAATGCTCCGAGCGCGCCGTATGTGCAGGTGTGCGAGTCCGCGCCTATAATTAGGTCGCCCGCGCCGACAAGCCCCTTTTCGGGAAGCAACGCGTGCTCGATGCCCATTTCGCCGACGTCGAAGAAGTTTTTAACGCCGTTCTTTTTGGCAAAAGCGCGCACGCACTTGCACTGCTCGGCGGCCTTGATGTCCTTGTTCGGGGTGAAGTGATCCATGACGAGCGCGACCCTGTCTCGGTCGTACACGCCGGAAAGTCCCGCTTTTTCAAACTCCTTGACGGCGACGGGCGCGGTTACGTCGTTGGCAAGCACTATATCGAGGTCGGCGGTAATCAGTTGACCCGCCTTGACCTCTTTTAGTCCCGCGTGAGCGGCAAGTATTTTTTGCGACATTGTCATTCCCATGATGATACTCCTAAGTTAGTTTTTAAGTGATAAGTAAGGCTGGGCTTGTCCCGCGTAATAATACCGGTATTTATTTCTTCTTTTTCCGCTCGTTGCAGAGCAGTCTGTATTCTATACTGTCCGACAGAGCCTTGAAGCTCGCCTGTATTAAATCCTCGGACACGCCTACCGTAGTCCACGTTTCCCTGCCGTCCGTCGTCGTTATCAGCACGCGCACTACCGCCGCGGTGGCGGCCTTGCCGTCGAGCACGCGCACCTTGTAGTCTACGAGCGTCATGGACGAAATTTCGGGATAGAAGGTGCCCAGACATTTGCGGAGCGCGAGGTCGAGCGCGTTTACCGGTCCGTCGCCCTGCGCGGCGAGCAGATGCGTTTTGTCCTGAACGCGTATTTTGACGGTCGCCGTCGCCGAGAGATTAGGCTCGCCGGGCTGTTCGGCTATCGTCTTGTAACTGATAAGCTCAAAAAACGGCTTGTACAGCCCCAGAGATTTGTATACCTCCAGCATAAAAGAGGATTCAGCGCTCTCGTATTGGTAGCCGGCGCGCTCCTGCTCCTTTATGCGGTCGAGAATATTCTTGACCTCCTCGCCGTCCTTATTAAGCTCGGGGAAGTATTTGCGGATTTTGTTAAACGTCGCCGTTCTGCCGGCAAATTCACTCATTACGAAGCGCCGCTCGTTCCCGACAAGCGCGGGGTCAAGCTGCTCGAACGAGCGCGGCAGCTTTATAACGCCGTCCGCGTGCATACCCGCCTTGTGCGTAAACGCCGAGCTGCCCACGAAGGGCATGTACCTTTCCAAGCGGATATTTGAGATATCGGCGATTTCACGCGCGGCCGCCGTAAGCTCCGGCATGTTGGCGGCGGGAATACAGGCGTAATTTTTTTTGAGCTGCAACACGGCTATTAAGGCGGAAAGATTAGCGTTGCCGCACCGTTCTCCGTACCCGATAAAGGTACCCTGAACCTGCGCCGCGCCCGCGTTGACGGCGGCGAGCGAGTTAGCGACCGCAAGTCCGCAATCGTTATGGCAGTGTATGCCTATCTCGATTGACGGGAAGGTCTCCCTTACGGCGGTTACCGCGCGGAATATTTCTTCGGGGAACGCGCCGCCGTTAGTGTCGCACAGCGCCAGCGTTACCGCGCCGCCCGCCGCCGCCGCGCCGAGCGCGGAGAGGGCGTATTCGGGATTATTCTTCCAGCCGTCAAAGAAATGCTCGGCGTCGAAGATTACCTTGCGCCCTTTTTCGGTGAGATAGGCGACGGTATCGCGTATCATGTTGAGGTTTTCTTCGTTAGTAGTATTAAGGATATGCCCGACATGCAGGTCCCAGCATTTGCCGAAAACCGCGACCGTCGACGTACCCGCCGACAGCAGGGCTTGCAAGCTCGGGTCGTCGCACGCGCGCGTGTCCTTGCGGCGCGTAGAACCGAACGCGACTAAGGATGCGTTTTTTAGCTTCAGCGCGCCGACGCGGACAAAGAATTCTATGTCCTTGGGGTTAGAGGACGGGTTGCCCGCTTCGATGTAAGAGACGCCCAGCGCGTCGAGCGCGCGGACAATTTTGAGCTTATCCTCCACCGAGAAGTTTATGCCCTCGGCTTGCGAGCCGTCGCGCAGCGTGGAATCGAATATCGATATTTTATTTAATCTTGTCATAATACCTACCCTTACAGCTTATTCGCGCCGTCCAAATACGCCAGTACGGAAGCCTCGAGAATGTCCGTGCTTACGCCTCTGCCGTGCGCCACGACGCCGTCGCAGGACAGGCGTATGCTTGCCTCGCCGAGTGCGTCCACGCCCGAGCTTACCGAGCTTATCGCGTAATCGATAAGCTCTATATCGCGCCCCATAATGGCGTTGAGCGCCTTAAACGCGCTGTTAATCGGCCCGCCGCCCTTTGCGGTCTGCTGAAAGCGTTGGTTTCCGCACGAAACGGCTATCGTGGCGACGGATTCGTCGTTTTTTGCGGAATCTACGGTGAAGTCCAAAAGTATATATTTATTTTCCTGTAAGCCTGAACCGGAAACGATCGCCAGAATGTCCTTACCCGTAACATATTTTTTCTTGTCGCAAAGCAGCTTAAAGTCCTCGAACGCCTTATTAAGCTCGACCTCCGTCAGCGTGTACCCCAGCTCGGTCAAATGCTCTGAAAAAGCGTGCCTGCCGCTGTGCTTGCCGAGAACGATTTTGTTCTGCGGAATGCCCACCGTTTCGGGGGAGATTATCTCGTAGGTTTTCGGGTTAGCCATTACGCCGTGCTGATGAATTCCGCTTTCGTGGGCGTAAGCGTTAGCGCCTATTATCGCCTTTGCCGGCGGTACGGGCACGCCCGTTATCGCGCTCACCAGACGGCTCGTTTTATAAATTTCGCGCGTGTCTATCCCCGTGTAACAATCGAAGAAGACCTTGCGCGTCGCAATAGCCATTACGACCTCCTCGAGCGCGGTGTTGCCCGCCCGCTCGCCTATGCCGTTAATCGTGCACTCCACCTGTCCCGCGCCCGCGAGTACCATGGACAGCGCGTTCGCCGTCGCCATGCCGAGATCGTCGTGGTTGTGCGCGCTTATGTCCACCCTTTCTATGCCCGCGATATGATTAAGCAGATATTCGACCTTGCCGGCCATTTCCGACGGCAGGCAGTAGCCCACGGTGTCAGGCACGTTAATAACGGTCGCGCCCGCTTTTACGGCGGTATCGAACGCCCTAGCCAGGAACGTCGGCTCGGAACGCGACGCGTCCTCCGCGGAAAACTCTATGTCGCCGCACTTAGCCTTGGCGTACCGCACGGAATCCGCGATGTGCTCTAACACCTGCTCATCCGTCATCTTGAGCTTGTATTGCATGTGGAGAGGGGATGTGGCGAGGAATATGTGTATTCTCGGCGCGACGGCGTTTTTTACGGCGTTATACGCCGCGTCGATGTCCTCGCGCTTAGCCCTTGCGAGGGAGGCGACGGAGGCGTTCGTGATAATCTTTGCCACCTGCGACACGGACTCGAAATCGCCCGGGGAGGAGAACGCGAAGCCCGCCTCTATAATATCGACGCCCAGGCGTTCGAGCTGGCGCGCGACCTCGAGCTTCTCGTGCAGACGCATACTGCAACCGGGAGACTGCTCGCCGTCGCGTAAGGTTGTGTCAAATATTTTAATTTTCCGCATTTTTCTCCTTTAGGATTCGTTTAACCCGCGCGCGCTTCCTTGCGGCGTATTTCGCAAAAAGCCTATTGCAACGGCTCTGACGGGAACAGACTCGCTTCAGAATTTCGTCTTAAACACCGCGCCCTGCGAAGCGTCGGTAACAAGCTCGGAATACCTGAGCAGATAACCCGAAACGGGATTATCCCTCGGCGTCCATTTTTTGGCGCGTTTTTCAAGCTCCTTTGCGGGAACGTCGAGATTAATTCTGCCGTTGGGAATGTTTATTTCTATCGTGTCGCCGTCCTGCGCGAGCGCGATTTTACCGCCGGCGGCGGCTTCGGGGGAAATATGCCCTATTGCCGCGCCGCGCGTCGCGCCCGAGAAACGTCCGTCCGTAATCAACGCCACGTCCTTATCCAGACCCATGCCGCAAAGGGAGGCGGTAGGAGCGAGCATTTCGCGCATACCCGGACCGCCCTTGGGACCCTCGTACCTTATTACCACGACGTCGCCTTTTGCGATGCGTCCGCCGTTGATAGCGGCGACGGCTTCCTCCTCGCTGTTGAATACCTTTGCTTTGCCCTTATAAACCAGCATTTCGGGGGCGACGGCGGAACGCTTTACGACGCAGCCCTGCTCGGCGATGTTTCCTCTCAGCACCGCGATACCGCCCGTCTTAGCGTACGGCGCGGCAACCGTTTTGATTACGGTATCGTCCTCCGCCTCGGCGTCCTTGTAGCTTTCGGACAGCTTACCGCCCGTAACGGTGAGGACGGCGCCGTCGATTAACGGCTTTTTGCCGCTCGACAGAGGGGCAAGACGGTTAAGCACCGCCATAACGCCGCCTTCGCGGTACAAATCTTCGACGGAGGTGTCGGACGCGGGCATGAGCTTGCAGAGGTTTGGGGTTGTCGCCGATATTCTTTCAAAGTCGGCAAGCTCGATTTTTATCCCCGCCTCGTAAGCGATTGCGGTAAGATGTAACACGCTGTTGGTCGAACAGCCCAGCGCCATGTCGGCGGCGATACCGTTATAGAACGCCTCCTTCGTTAAAATCATTTTAGGCAGAATATGCGCCTCGACCAGCTTCATAATTTGAATGCCCGTCGCGCGCGCCAAACGCAGTCTTTCGGAATAAACGGCGGGAATCGTGCCGTTGCCGGGGAGCGCCATGCCGAGCGCCTCGCACAGACAGTTCATGCTGTTAGCGGTGAACATGCCCGCGCACGCGCCGCAGGTAGGGCATGCCTTATCCTCGATATCGTTAAGCTCGGCGATATTCATTTTGCCCGCGCGCACCGACCCGATACCCTCATAAACGCTTGTGAACGAAATCTTCTTGCCCTTGCGGTATCCGGGGAGAGAAGGACCGCCGCTCACCACTATCGTAGGGATATTGACGCGCACCGCGCCCATAAGCATGCCGGGTACGATTTTGTCGCAGTTGGGGACGAGCACGAGTCCGTCAAACGCGTGGGATACCGCCATAATCTCTACGCTGTCGGCGATTATCTCGCGGGAGGGCAGGGAGTATTTCATACCCGCGTGACCCATGGCTATTCCGTCGCAAACGCCTATTGAGGGCACAACTACGGGCGTTCCGCCCGACATGTATATGCCGGCCTTTATAGCGTCCGTAAGCTGCGCAAGGTGGGTGTGTCCGGGTACGATATCGGACTGCGCGCTGACGATACCGATAATAGGCTTGCCGATTTCGGCGTTTGAGAACCCCAGCGCCTTGTACAGCGAACGCTGCGGCGCCTTATCCATTCCTTGTAAAAGTTCCTTTGACATGTCTATACTCCTCTTTATATTATATCCGTGTAATCTGCCGCGTCGCATATATTGCGGTCGCCCCGCTCTAACGCCGTTATGCCCGTGCGCGCCATTTCGATTATTCCGTACGGCGCGAGCAGGTTAATAAAGCCGTCCATCTTGCCGGGCTCGCCCGTCAGCTCGATAATCATGGCGTTTTCGGATATATCGATTGTTTTCGCCTTAAAAAGCCGGACGGTCGTTTCTATTTCGGGTCGCTGCTCGGGCAAAACGTTAATCTTGATCAGAAGCAGCTCGCGCATAACGGCGTTATCGCGCTCCAGCTCGGTAACGCGCTGAACGTCGTAAATCTTATCGGACTGCTTCACTATCTGCTCCAAAAGATAATCGTCGCCTTGTATAACTATCGTCATGCGCGAAAGGTTGTCGTCCTCCGTAGAGGCGACGGATAAGCTCTCGATGTTGTAGCCGCGCCGGGAAAAAAGTCCGGTTATTCTGTTAAGCACGCCCGATTTGTTGCAGACCAGAGCCGTTACTATATGTCGTTTCATGACGGTTGCTCCTCTTTAAGGTTTATAATAATGTTTTCCGCGCTCTTGCCCGCGGGAATCATGGGCAGAACATTCTCGTCGGTACCGATACGGCAGTTGACGATGACGGGAGTTTTGGAGGTTAACGCTTTCTTCACAACCGACTCCGCGTCCGCCGCCTCGTTTATCTCCATGTACCTTGCGCCGAAGGCCTTGGCGAGTAAGCCGTAATCGGTAGGGCGGTCGAGTGTCGTGGACGAATACCGTTTCCCGTAAAAAAGCGTTTGCCACTGCCTAACCATGCCGAGAGTATTGTTGTTAAAGACGAATATCGCTATAGGCAGCTTCAGCTGAACGGCGGTTACAACCTCGTTCATATTCATGTGGAAGGAGCCGTCGCCCGTTATGAGCGCCACGGACCTTTGCGCGCCTATGCTTGCGCCTATAGCCGCGCCGAGACCGAAGCCCATAGCCCCGAGACCGCCGCTTGTGACGAATCTGCGGGATTTGTCGAACTTAAAGGCCTGCGCCGTCCACATCTGATGCTGTCCTACGTCCGTAGCCACGATAATGTCGGGGGACAGCTTGTTTACGGCCTTGATTATAGCGTGCGGCGGGAGAGGCAGCTTGCTTTCCCGGGGTTG
>JAITNT010000260.1 GCA_031290295.1 Clostridiales bacterium | reverse complement strand
AAAACTATCGGCGAGCTTAGTCATTGCGTTTATAACAGCCTTGCCTACAGCTACAAAAAAGCGATAGACGAGCTGGAGGACATCACGAAAAAACGCTGCGCCGCCGTCTGCATCGTGGGCGGCGGAAGCAGGAACGATTATCTTAACGGGCTTACCGCCAAGCATTGCGGGCGCGCTGTTACGGCGGGTCCGGACGAGGGCGCGGCCGCGGGAAATATCGGCGTACAAATTATGTCCGCGGACAAGAGCATGTCATACAAGGCGTTCAAAAGCCTTATAAATACATCGTTTAATATAAAGGAGATCAAAAGGTAATGTACGGTAACGCAAGAACGGAGTACAAAAAGTGGGGAGCGGACACGGAAAAAGCCCTTGAAAAATGCGCCGAAATTCCCGTCTCGCTTCACTGCTGGCAGGGCGACGACGTAGCGGGGTTCGAGCATAACAAGTCCGCGCTTTCGGGCGGTATTCAGGCTACGGGCAGCTATCCCGGCAGGGCGAGAACGCCCGCCGAGCTTATGGCCGATCTCGACCTTGCATACTCGTTTATTCCCGGCGTCAAGCGCCTCAACCTTCATGCAAGCTATGCTATAACCGATAAGCCCGTAGACAGGGACGGGCTTCTGCCCGAGCATTTTGACAGGTGGTTGGAGTGGGCGCGGCCGAGAGGGATTATGCTCGACTTTAATCCCACGCTTTTTTCGCACGCAAAGGCGGCGGACGGGCTTACGCTGTCGCACCCCGATAAGAGTGTCCGCGACTTTTGGATAAGGCACGTCAAGGCGTGCAGAAAAATCGCGGCGTATCTGGGTCAAACGCAAGGCTCGCCGTGCCTGAACAATATTTGGATACCCGACGGGCTCAAGGATATCCCCGCCGACAGGCTGTCGCCGCGCGTAAGATTGAGAGACGCGCTCGACGAAATTTTTGCGGTGAAATATGACAAAAAATATATTTTAGACGCCGTAGAAAGCAAGGTTTTCGGCATAGGGCTGGAGAGCTACACGGTAGGCTCGGCGGAGTTTTATTTGAGCTACGCCGCGACGCGCGGCATTAACGCGCTTCTGGATAACGGGCACTATCATCCGACGGAAACCGTTTCGGATAAAATTCCGTCCCTGCTCGCGTTTTTTGATAAGGTAGCCCTGCACGTCACACGACCCGTAAGGTGGGACTCCGACCACGTGGTTTTGTTCGAGGACGAGGTAAAAGAAATCGCCAAGGAAATAATACGCAACAACGCCGAGGAACGCGTGCTCATCGGTCTCGATTATTTCGACGCAAGCATTAACAGAATCGCGGCGTGGGTCGTCGGCGCAAGGAACATGCAAAAAGCGCTTCTTAACGCCCTGCTTATTCCGCACGGGGATTTGAAAAAGCTGCAAGACTCGGGCGATTTTTCCAAGCTCATGGCGGTGCAGGAGGAGCTGAAAACCCTGCCGTTCGGCGCGGTTTGGGACGAGTATCTCAAGAGGCAAAACGTAGTCGGCGCGGAATGGTTCGACGCCGTAAAAAAATATGAAAAAGAGGTTTTGAATAACAGAAAATGAGTAATAAAAAGGAAATTTTAACCGCGCCGTTCGTTATCGAAACAATCAGAACGTGTTCAAACATGTACCGTCTGGGTTGGGACGAGCGTAACGGCGGCAACATCAGCTTCATGCTCGAGGAAAAGGACGTTGCGGAGTACCTCGACGTAAACAAAGCGATCCGTCAAATAGAGGTTAAATTCGACGCAAGGGAGCTTCTAGGCAAAATTTTTATCGTGACGGGTACGGGCAAATATTTCAAGAACGTCGAATTTGATCCCGCCAAAAACCTCGGCATAATCAGGATTACCGGGGACGGCGCAAAGGCCGACGTGCTGTGGGGGTTTTCCGACGGCGGCAGACCGACGAGCGAGCTGCCCGCGCACCTCATGAGCCATATCGAAAGGTTAAAAATAGACCCGTCGCACCGCGTCATTATGCATACGCATTCTACGAATACGCTTGCGATGACGTATATTCACGAGCTTTCGGAGCGGGCGTTCACGAGAACGCTTTGGCAGATGTCCACCGAATGTATCGTCGTATTCCCCGACGGCGTGGGCATTCTGCCGTGGATGCTTTGCGGCAATGACGAGATAGGCCGCGCCACCGCAAAAAAAATGCGGGAGTTCAGGCTCTGCGTATGGGCGATGCACGGGATTTTCGGCTCGGGCAGGGATTTGGACGAGGCCTTCGGGCTTATCGAGACGGTAGAAAAGGGGGCGACAATTTATATGAATATCGGCGGAAGAAAAATTCTGAATACGATTAAGGACGGGGAGCTAAAAATTCTCGCCGAGGCTTTCGGCGTAAATTACCGAAAGGATTATCTGGATATATAAAAATACAAGGAGATACAATTTTATGGCAAGGTCAATTCTTAACGAAACAAGCTACTTCGGCGCGGGCTGCCGCGCGGAGCTTACGACCGAGTTAAAGCGCCGCAATTTCAAAAGCGCGCTCGTCGTAACCGACGCCGATCTGATTAGGTTCGGCGTATCCGGAATGGTTACGGACATTCTCGACGGGGACGGGATAAGGTATTCCGTTTTTTCCGACGTCAAGGCTAATCCTACCGTAAAAAACGTTCGGGACGGCGTAGCGGCTTTTAAGAAGGCCGCCCCCGACGTTATTATTGCGATAGGAGGCGGCTCGGTTATTGATACCGCAAAGGCCGTCGGCATCGTTATCAACAATCCGTCCTTTGCGGACGTGGTGTCGCTTGAGGGCGTCGCCGATACCAAAAATAAAGCTTTTCCGCTGATCGCCTTTGCGACTACCTCCGGTACGGCGGCGGAGGTTACCATAAATTACGTTATAACTGACGAAAAGGCGCACCGTAAGCTTGTGTGTATAGACCCCAACGACATTCCCGTGCTTGCGTTCAACGACGCCGAAATGACCGCGAGTATGCCTAAGGGGCTCACCGCGGCGACGGGTATGGACGCGCTTACCCATGCGATCGAGGGCTACATTACCCCGGGCGCAAATCCGCTGTCCGATCTGTTGTGTTGGAACGCGGTCAAGCTTGTCGCCGAGAACCTTGTAAACGCCGTCGCCGACGGTAAGGATATGCCCGCGCGTGAGGGCGTGGCTTTAGGCTCGTACGTAGCGGGCATGGCGTTCTCAAACGTCGGATTAGGCGTCGTACATTCCATGGCGCATCCTCTGGGCGCTAGGTTCGATATTCCGCACGGCGTGGCGAACGCGTTGCTTTTGCCTTACGTAATGGAATATAACAAGCCCGCCGCTCTCAAAAAATACGGCGACATAGCTAGGGCTTTGGGCGTCGATACAAGCGGGCTTACCGAGCAACAAGCCGCCGACGCCGCGATATCCGCCGTTAAGAAGCTGAGCAAGTCGATAAATATTCCCGAACGCCTAAGCGAAATCGGCATAAAAGCGTCCGACCTTGACCAACTCTCGCAGGACGCATTCATCGACCCTTGCACCGGCGGCAACCCGAGAAAAACGAGCGCGGCGGAAATTTTGGAAATTTACAAGCGGGCGCTCTGAAAATATGCCGGGCAAAATAACAAACGCATTTTTATGCGTTTGCACTGCAACGCGCATTATTTTGTTGTAAATTTTGCGAATTCAAGCTATAATAAAAAGGTAAAGAGGTTTTCATACCGCTTTACCTTTTTTGTGACTGTTTGGCAGGGGAAGAGGGATTTGAACCCCCAACCAATGGTTTTGGAGACCACTACTCTACCGTTGAGCCATTCCCCTAAAATAGTACCGTAGATATTATATATTTTATTGACGGAATAGTCAATATTTTAAGAGGTGAAAATTGAATAAAAACTATACTTTGGGAATAATCGGTTACGGCAATATGGCTAAGGCTATTTTGAAAGGTCTTACCGCCGCGGAAAGCGCGCCGAAAATTATCGTTTCCGATATAGATTCGGCGTTGTTTCCGAAATCGGACGGCAAAATAAAATTCACGACGGATAACGCCGCGCTCGCCCGCGAGGCGGATATAATTCTGTTTGCCGTCAAGCCTAATTGCGCGGAGGATGCGGCAAGGCTCATAGGCGATGCGGTTTCGTGTAAAACGGTCGTTTCGATAATGGCGGGGATAAGCATTAAAACGCTCGGCGGGTTTATGCCGTCGGCAAAATATATTATACGCGTTATGCCCAATCTGTGCGCTACCGCGCTGATG
>JAITNT010000224.1 GCA_031290295.1 Clostridiales bacterium | reverse complement strand
ACATGCGTTTGCAAGCGTTTTTGACAGAAATCGTAAAATATTTTTTGCCAAATTTTACCAATTTTTTATCGCATAAAACCGTGACGCAGCCGCCATATGCGGGCGACCGAGGGGCGGTCGCCCCTACTAAGGTTGCAGTTTCTTTACCCGTCCCAACACAAATTAGACAAATTAACGGCAATTGACAATATTAAGATGTAAGGTTGCCGCCGTTGCCGCCGTAAATAATTTTTCGGAAATCATTTGACAAATCATAAAATATCTAGTAAACTCTATAAGCTACGGTCTGATAGCGCTAGCGGAGTACGATAATGAAAATTGACTTGTCAACGGCGTCTTACGGCGATAAAAAACGTCTTGATTTCTGTACCGACGTATCAGAGCTTTTCCGTGAAGAGCAGTTTTCCGATATTCGTCCTTGCGAGGTGCGAATAGGTTATGAGGTTCTGGACGGTACGGTTAAGGTTATCGGCGAATGCCGCGTGAATCTTACCTCGCTGTGCTACAGGTGCGGCGATCCGGTTACGGTGACAATGGCGCGCGAGCTTTGTGAGACCTTTATCGAGGACGGCGACGGCGAGGAATTCTACGCTTATACGGGCAATATAATCGACCTTACGCCCATGCTTAGGGATCTGATTATAACGAATTTTCCGACCGTCATATTATGCTCGGAGGATTGCAGGGGGTTATGCTTTGAATGCGGCACCAACCTCAATCATTCCGATTGCAAATGCGACCATACGCAAGAAACGGGCGAAAATCCGTTTGAGATATTAAAAAATTCGGGAGGCACTGACAATGGCAGTTCCAAAGACAAAAACATCAAAACAAAGAAGTAATACCAGATACGCGAATTGGAAGACTACCGCGCCCACGCTCGGGGTCTGTCCGCAGTGTCACGAGCCTGTACAAGCGCACAGAGTGTGCAAGGCTTGCGGAAGCTACGACGGCGAAAAAAGAATCCAAATCAAAGAGAAAAAGGCGGATTAGTGTCTGTTGCCAAAGCGAACAGATTTTGGTCAATTTTGTGTGCGCTAATATATTTTGTCGGCGCGGCATAACCGCTTAGCAAAAAAACGGGACGAAATATGCCGGCAACGCGTATTATGAACACTCTCTGATTTTGTCCCTATTTCGGTAGGAGAATTATATGAAAATTGTTGTTGATATTTACGGCGGCGATAACGCGCCGGACGCCGTTTTGCAGGGTTGCCGCGACGCGCTCGTTAAGGATAAAACGCTTAGGCTTATACTTACCGGCAAGGAACGGGAAATTTTAAGCTACCTTAAACAAAACGCAGTCGATATGTCGAGAGTCGAGGTAGTCGATGCGCCGGACGTAGTAACCAACGACGACGTGCCTACGCAGGTTATCCGTTCTAAGCCTGATTCCTCTCTTATTACCGCCCTGCGCATTATGAAAGAGAACCCCGAAGCCGCGGGTTTCGTTACCGCGGGCAGTACGGGTGCCGCGCTTACGGGCGCGGCGCTTTTGATAGGCAGAATTAAGGGCATTCAGCGTCCCGCGCTCGCGCCCGTTATGCCTACGGTCAATCGCAAGCACGCTATTTTAGTCGATTGCGGCGCAAACATGGACTGCAAGCCCGAATATCTGCATCAGTTTGCCGTACTCGGCTCAAGCTATATGAAAGCGGTTTTTAATATAGAACGCCCCCGCGTCGCTTTGATGTCCGTGGGCACCGAGGACAAAAAAGGCAATGAGCTTACCCATGCGGCGTTTAAGCTGATCAAGGCTTCCTCCTTAAATTTTGTAGGCAACATGGAAGCCCGCGATATGCTGAGCGGCGATTACGACGTAATCGTTTGCGACGGCTTTATAGGCAACGTCGCTATAAAATCCATGGAGGGCGCTATCGGCATGACCGTCTCTATCCTAAAAGAGGAAATCAAGGCGCGCGGCGCGTCTAAATTCGGTTACTTGTTTATGAAGCCGACCTTTGCCGCGCTCAAAAACCGTCTTGACTACAGCGCTTTAGGCGGCGCGGCCTTTTTAGGCTGTGAAAAGGTCGTTATTAAGTCGCACGGCTCAAGCAAAGCCGATTCAATAACCGCAAGCATTTTCAAAGCCAAGATGATGGCGGAAGCAAAAATAGTAGACCTCGTAAGAGATGAGCTTGCCAAGGAGCTTCCGCAGGAAGCGCTGTCCTTATAATGGATTTTAATGAAGCGGAAGCGGCTATAGGGTATACCTTCAAGGATAAGGATATTTTATTGTGCGCGTTAACCCATAAGTCGTACGCTAACGTTAATCATACGACGAGTTATGAGCGGCTCGAGTTCTACGGCGACAGCGTGCTCGGCTATATTATCACGGATATTATTTTCAATAAATACAAGGACAAACAAAGCGGAGAGGGATATATGTCCAAGCTGCGGCAGCATCTCGTGTCCGAGGAGCCGCTCGCGGATGCGGTCGAACGCCTCGGCATCGACCGCTATTTGCTTATAGCAAAGAACGTGCGGCTGTCGCCCCGCATTAAGTCAAACTTATTCGAGTCCATACTTGCCGCCGTTTATATCGACGGCGGAATCCGAGCCGCGCGCGCTTTTGTGAACCGTACGTTCAAGCTCATAATCGAACGCGAAATTAACGCCGGCACGGAGATCGATTTTAAGAGCCGTCTGCAAGAGCGCACGCAAAAAAAAGGCGTCCGCCCGGAATATATCAGAATATCCAAAAACGGCTTCGAGCACAGCCCCGTATTCACCGTCGAGGTCCGCGTCGACGGCGTTTCCGCCATAGGCGAGGGCACAAGCATAAAGGCCGCCGAACAGGCTGCCGCCAAGCGCGCGATCGAGCTTTTGAAACGGTCTGTGTAATATCCGTTCGACGGCAAATTATACTTTTCCGTAAATTTCAACATTTTTTTATAATCAATTTATGTATTTCACTAGCCAAACGCCGTATATTGTGGTAAACTATTTAGGTTAGTACAATAAGAGGTATATTTTTGCATTTTAAGAAGCTAGAGGTGTTCGGCTTTAAGTCGTTCGCGGATAAACTTAATCTTGAGTTTGAGGACGGTATCACCGCTATTGTCGGACCTAACGGTTGCGGCAAGAGTAACGTTGCCGATTCGATTCGCTGGGCGCTCGGCGAGCAGTCCGCCAAATCGTTGCGCGGCTCGCAAATGCAGGACGTAATTTTCAGCGGAACGGACGCGCGGAAATCGTTGTCCTTTTGCGAGGTGTCGCTGCACTTTGACAATACCGAAAGAATATTTGAATCCGAATTTAACGACGTCGTTATAAGCCGCAAGCTTTACCGCAGCGGCGACAGCGAATATATGATTAATAAGAACGCCGTCCGCTATAAGGATATCGGAGCGATTTTACATAATACGGGTCTGGGTAAGAACAGTTATTCTATAATCGGTCAAGGCCGTATCGACAGCATATTGTCCGCAAAGCCCGGCGACCGCCGCGGTATATTCGAGGACGCCGCGGGTATTTCCAAGTACAAGGAAGCCAAAATAGAGAACGAGCGCAAGCTTGCCCGCGTGGCGGAGAAGTTAGACCGCAGCGGCGACATAATCGCGGAGCTGGAAAAGCAATTAGATCCGCTCAGAAAGCAAGCCGAGGATGCCCGCCGTTGTTTCGAGGTTCAAGAAAAGCTCAAATACTACGACGTAAACAACTATATCGTGCAGTACGAATCCGTTCAGGATAAGCGCGACGAAATCAATCTTCGTTTGCAGGCGATTGACGAGGAATACGACCTGAAGCAGGACGAGTACAACGCCGCAAGCGACGAGTATCAGGCGATCATGGACGGCTTCGACAGTCTTGACGTTGAAATGAGCAAGCTTAACGACGAACGGCTGGAGCTTAATCTGTCGCTTGAAAAGCAAGCAAGCGAAATTAAAATACTCAAAGAAAAAATCAATCATCTCAAAGAGCAAAACGACCGTATGCGCGGAGAGGTTGCCAAATTTAACGGCGAATACGAGGAGGATAACCGCAAGCTTGCGGGTCTTTCCGCGAGTCGCATAGACAAGTCGGCTCTTGCCGACACGCTAAAAATCGATATAGACGGGGTTTCTACCCGTTATCTCGAGGTAGTACAAATTCTCGCAAGGAACGAGGACGAGGTTGAGCGAGCGCACCGGGAGGTTATCACCTCTATGTCCAGGCTTTCGGAGGCAAAATCCGAGCTGTCCAGGCTTTCGGCGGAGAAGGATTCCGTTGCCGAGCGTTTAGAGGATTACGACCGCCGCATCGACGTTATTCTGAATAAAATATCCGAGGATCAAAAAAAAGCCGAACGTATAAAAGCCGACGTCGATACCTTCTTTGCCGGGCGTCAAAAAGCGTTCGACGCCGGTGCGCAAAAAGCCGCGCTTTACGAGCGGACAAATCAACAAATCCGCGAGCTAGCGCTCGATATAGACAAGCTTAGCGCGGAGTACCACTCTAAGCAAAGCCGGGCAAAGCTCCTCGACGAGTTGCATAAGGAAATGCAGGGTTACTCCTACAGCGTAAAAGCCGTGCTCAAGGAAGCCTCCGTCAACAAAAAAATCGCCGCTTGCGTCGAGGGCGTGCTTGCGCAGCTTATTAAGGTTAAAGCGGAGCACGAAACCGCAATCGAAATGGTTCTCGGCGGCGCACTGCAAAATATCATAACGAATACCGAGGAGGACGCAAAATTCATTATTGAGTTCTTGAAGCAAAACCGTTTCGGACGCGCAACCTTTCTGCCTATTTCCTCGGTAAAATCACGCGTGCTCGACCAAGGAAGCGCAAAATATTTGAGCATAAGGGGCGTAATCGGCGTCGCCTCCGAGCTTATCGAATACGACCGCAAATACAAGGACATAATCGAAAACCTTTTGGGGCGCACCGTGGTCGTCGATACTATGGATACGGCTATCTATGTCGCGCGCGAATCAAAATATGCGTTCAGAATAGTAACGCTCGACGGCGATATTATCAGTCCGCAAGGCTCTATAACCGGCGGCAGCAAAAAGTCCGAGATAT
>JAITNT010000067.1 GCA_031290295.1 Clostridiales bacterium | reverse complement strand
CGTTAAGTATCGCGCTTTTTGGGATTTTGCGTCCCGGAGATTTACTGCTCGCAATTTCGGGTAAGCCGTACGACACGCTCGACGACATGATTCACAAATCCGGAATAGGTTCGTTGAAGGATTTCGGAATTAAATATTCTCAAATCGACTTACGGGACGACGGCTTTGACTGCGAAAAAATCACGGAAGCCGTTAGTAAGGAGCGCCCGAGAGCGGTTTATATACAGCGTTCTAAGGGTTACGACAGACGTACCTCGCTGACGGTTGAAGCGATTCAAGACATCATTAAAAAGGTCCGCGCCGCGGGAAGCGGCGCGGTCATTATGGTAGATAATTGTTACGGCGAGTTCGTCGAAACCCGCGAACCTACGGAGGTAGGCGCGGATATTATAGCGGGTTCGTTTATAAAAAATCCCGGCGGCGGCATAGCGCCGAGCGGCGGCTATATCGCGGGCGCCGCCAAGCTTATAGACGGTATCGCAGGGCGGCTCACCGTACCGGGCGTCGGCGCGGAAATAGGCTCCTTTTCCGGCGGATACGCGAGCTATTATCAGGGCATATTTCTGGCGCCGCACGTAGTGTCGCAGGCGGTTAAGGGCGCATATCTTGCGGCGGCCGTTTTCAGATTAATCGGCTATCGGGCAAGACCGTTTATTGACGAAACGCTTTCCGACATCGTATGCTCGATAGAGTTCAAAACGTCGGACGAGCTGCTTTCATTCTGCCGCTCGATACAGGCGTTTTCGCCCGTTGACAGCCATGTAACGCCGCTTCCGTGGGATATGCCCGGATATGCGCATCAGGTTATCATGGCCGCTGGTACCTTTGTACAAGGCGCCTCGATAGAATTAAGCTGCGATTCGCCGATAAAAGAGCCGTTCACAGCTTATCTGCAGGGCGGCTTAACCTACGAGCATATCAAGCTCGCGTTAGGATACGCGATAGCGGAATTAGAGCTTGCGGATTAACCCTACAATTACGCCCAAAATCTCCGCTTCGTCCACGATAATAGGCGTCATCGCATCGTTTTCGGGTTGCAATCTTATATGGTTGGCTTCCTTATAAAACCGCTTTACGGTAGCGTTCCCGTCAATCATTGCGGCGACAATCTCGCTGTTTTCCGCCGTACTTTGCTTGCGCACGATAATTTTATCGCCGTTGAAAATCCCCGCGTTTATCATGCTTTCGCCCTGAACGTTAAGCATGAACAGCTCGCCGGAAGAAAAAAGCTCGGAAGGAAGCGTATAAACGTCCTCAATATTTTCTACCGCGAGAATAGGCTCGCCTGCGGTTATTTTTCCTACCAAGGGTATGGATTTTTCGCGTTTTTTAGGGAAGCTCGAATATTCCCGCAGAACCTCCATCGCGCGCTTCTTGTTATCGGTTTTTTTGATGTAACCCTTGGACTGAAGCTTGTTCAGATAGGAATACACGGTTGCGGTCGAGTTGATTCCCACGGCCTTGCAAATTTCTCTTACGGACGGGGGATAATGATTTTCCTCAAGAAAATCCGTAAGATAGTTCAAGATTTTGCTTTCTTTTGGGGATAAACCTTCTTTCATTTGTTGTACCTCTCTTATAAAATGTATTATAATGTTACCATTACGTGTTTATTGTAACACAAACAAAAAAATAAATCAAACATTTGTTTCAAGAAAATTAAAAAATTTTGGAGATTTTTTTAGAAAATGGACTGCCTAATCTATGACAGAGAGTGCGTGGGCTGCGGGGAATGCCTGATTTGCGACCTGGACGCTAACAAGGTTTGCGACAATTGCTGTAAATGTATCGAGTCGGACAAGCCTTATAGCGAAATACTTGTGGGGTTGCCCGACAAAGGCGAGGTGGGAAAAAGCCTAAAATCGCTTGTCGGCAAAAAGTCCGCTAAGGATTAACCGCGTAAATCAAGCTTTGTCGTCTTCACGCAGCTTGATTTTATTCGCCACGTCGCGCCGTAAATCATCTGAAATCGCCGCATAGTGTTTTTTTGTCGTATTTACGTCGCGGTGTCCCAAAACGTCCGCGACAATATAAATATCCTTCGTTTCGCGGTACAGGCTTGTGCCGTAAGTGCTTCTAAGCTTATGCGGCGTGATTTTTTTGAGCGGCGTAATCAATTTGCTGTATTTTTTTACGAGAACCTGCACCGCGCGCGTCGTTATCCGTTTTTTTTGAAGGGAAACGAATAGGGCGCATTCTTCGGAATTTACATCGAGCAAATCCTTGCGAACATTAATATAGGTTTTTATTGCGAGCGCAACCTCGTCGGAAAAGTACAGGATCGTACTCGAGCCGCCTTTGCGGATAACCTTAAAACCGTTAGTTTGGAAGTCAAAATCCTCGACGTTTAAGCCGACACACTCGCTGACGCGGATTCCCGTGCCCAGCAAAAGCGTCAACAGCGCGGTATCGCGTATCTTTGTGCGGGAATGAAAATGCCTTTGCCGTTCGGTAAGTCTGCCGCCGGATTCCGTCTCGTCCAGTAATTTTACAACCTCGTCAACCTCGAGCCGTATGATTTCCTTATCGTGAAGCTTGGGCAAATCAACGTTTGCCGCGACGTTAGCGTGCAGCTTGTCCTTGCGAAAAAAATATCTGCATAACGACTTCACACAGGACAGATGCCGCGCCTTGCTGCGCTCGGCACATGCGTGAGTTTTCCCGGAAGAGTCCTCATACGATGTGAGATGCTCTAAAAAAAGCTCAAGATCCGTTGTCGTAACCCCGTCCAAATCCGTCAAGCTTATAACGCGTATCGGTTTATTTCCATACTTTAATTGCGAAATAAATTCAAAAAAAGCCTTCAAATCATAACAATAATTCAAACGCGTAAGAGGGGTCGTCCGCGGCTCTATACCCAAAAAAAATTCGGTGCAGAATATCGGCAAATTCTCGCGCAGCTCGCGTATTTTTTTGACGTTAGCCGCGTTGCGCTCTCTATAATAATTTTCCGCCATAAAAAACTCCGACATCGATTATAACTTAATATTACACAACTATTCGCAAAATGTCAATAGAGTTGCCGCGAAACTAAACGCGAAGTTTTTAGCGGCAGTAGTAAAATAAAAAACAACAAGAAAAAAGGAGTCCCATAGGGGCGCGTTGACAAAAGGCATTTTTTAATTGACAGTTTGCAAATCATAAAAATCATAAAAATACAGTTGCAAAAAAAATAGAATCATGCTATATTATACTTAACTCTGCTTATCGCTATAAATTTGGTTGTTGACCGTCGATACGGTTAAAAATATACGGAGGTAAAATTTATGATAAAACAAAGAATTGCTTTACTCTTGGCGGCGCTTATGCTGCTCGGCACGTTTGGCTTGGCGGGCTGCAAAAAAGACGAGATACCGCATTTATCATTCGTTGACGGCAACGGTAATTATGTTCTTGATGCCGACCGCGATTTAGTCGCCGACGCGCCTACCGACCCCGCGCTGTGGAGGGATCCCGACGTACTCACGTTTTCTTACGCGCCTCTGGGCTCGGGTGGGGTATACGCGACTTTATTCGATCATTTTGTTGAATTTCTGAAAGAAAAGACCGGAAAAGAGGTTGTGCAGCAGGTTGTAGAGCACGAGTCCTCGGCAATCGTAGATATGCGGGATCACAAGCTGGACATCGGCAGCTTCGCGGCCGGTACGACCTGCTACGCCGTGAACCTCGCGGGATACGTTCCCTACGCGGTCAAAGGCACAGCGGCCGGTCCCCAAAGCTATCGCTTAGGGGTGGTCGTCACGGAAGAAAATTTCCAGAGCGGAAAATTTACGACGTTAGCGGATATGAAAGACGCCTATGTCGCCCACGCGACGGCAACCTCAAGCTCCGGACACATCGCGCCGCTCGCTCTGCTTCCGCAGGAAGGCATCACGCCGGGCGTGGATTACG
>JAITNT010000217.1 GCA_031290295.1 Clostridiales bacterium | reverse complement strand
GATGCGCTTTTTTCGTTCTTTTTTGCCGCATCAGCAAAAAAGAACACTATTCAATGCTATCGCGTAATCGAAACATCTCTTCGCATCTTTCATCGCCCCATACAAATAAAACCAACCCTATCCGTCATTGCGAACGAGGCGTAGCCGATGTGTGGCAATCCGGTTCTAACTCTATCCGCTCTACCCGCTTCACCGCTTACCAATCATTTGCTTGTCCTCTTTCCTCCGCTCCGCTCCCTTGCTATGACATTCTCTCTATCCGCCCTCTTCTCTACCGCAACTTTCTTATGAAACTTCATACTAATGCAATGCCGCGTAATGTTTTCATGCCAGCCTCACCCTAAACTATCCATTATTAACACAAATATTATGAAAAAGCCATATGATATGGTGAGAGGGTACGTACAAACCGCGTTGACGGGTTGCCCGCTCCCTTATAATAAGAACCAAAGGCGGATTATCGGGCTTTGCATTGAGCGGGAAAAAGCCTTTCCACCTGTCGAGTGAGGAAGAAATGGCAAACATTTATGCGCGATGCTATATCGCCGGTTCGGGCGCGCCCGTGGCGGGCGCAAGCTGTTCGGTATCTAATAGCGCGGGGCGCACAGTATATAAACGCACCAACCCCGCCGGTGCTGCCGTGTTCCCGGTATCGTCCGGTAATTACACCGTACGGTGTAACTGTACGCCGTCCTACGTTCTGCCCTCCCGCGCGCGATATAACGTATCCTTATGCGGCGGAGAATGCCGCGCGTGCGACTTCGCCTGTCCCCTGCTCGCCTCCGTTGAAAACAACAATTTTGTTATTAACGACGCGGCGCAAAGCGCAAGTATATCGATAAATAACGCCCGCATAAACGGAGCATAAATCCATGCGTCATACTTACTACGAAACCTTATTTACATATGAGCATACATAAAACCGATCTCGCCCATGCGTTGACATATGAGCATATATAAAACCGACCTCGCCCATGCGTTGACATATGAGCATACATACAAACCGATATCCTCTCCCCGACCCTTGCTTACATAAAATATGAGAGAGGAGCTATCATGAGATTTTATTATAACGAATGCGTAATCCCCTGCTGCGACCGCGGCGAAAAGTGCGAAAGAGAACGCTGTCGCAAGTGCGGCTGCGAGCCTTGCCGTTGCCATGAACACCGCCGGCATGAATGCGGCGACCCTTGCCTCCGCCGCGAACCCGACCTTTGTGAATACGGCTGTCGCGAGTCCTGCCGCTGTAATCGCTCCTGTCCTCACTGTCTATGCCTGCGGGAAGCGATTATCTGCTGCGCGGCGGATTGCCTATGCGGAAGGCGGTAAGGCGCGGTACAAAAACCGGCTTTTCTTGCTTTTATCCCGGCTGTAAAAAAGAACCGTCCCTAAAAAAAGCGGAACGGTTCTTCATAGTGAGTAAAGCCATCGGATTTTACTCTCATGTAAGGGGGGGTAACCCGCTCCGCTTGCGCTTTGCGGTGCTCCCCCTCCCCTATTTTATTCGATAATAGCGGCTACTACGCCGGAGCCGACCGTGCGGCCGCCCTCGCGGATAGCGAAGCGGAGTCCTTGCTCGGCGGCAATCGGGTTG
The DNA here is from genome assembly GCA_031290295.1 of Clostridiales bacterium. Taxonomy (GTDB): domain Bacteria; phylum Bacillota; class Clostridia; order Christensenellales; family DUVY01; genus JAITNT01. Next base: position 7,139 of record JAITNT010000217.1, on the reverse strand, counting down.
ATGAGAGAAACCTCCATCGTTATGTTATCGCCGGGCATAACCATTTCTACGCCCTCGGGCAACTTAATCGTGCCGGTAACGTCGGTCGTGCGGAAGTAGAACTGCGGACGGTAGCCGTCAAAGAAAGGAGTATGACGTCCGCCCTCGGACTGCTTCAGAACATAAACCTCGGCGGTAAACTTCTTGTGCGGTTTGATCGAGTTAGGCTTACAAAGAACCTGTCCGCGCTCGATGTCCTTACGGTCGATACCGCGGAGCAACAGCCCTACGTTGTCGCCCGCCTGAGCGGAGTCCATTTCCTTGTGGAACATCTCGACGCCGGTAACGGTCGTATCTCTGCTGTCGGTAATACCTACCAACTGAACCTTGTCGGCAATCTTAACGGTACCGCGCTCAACCCTGCCGGTAGCAACCGTGCCGCGACCGGTAATTGTGAACACGTCCTCGACTGGCATCAGGAACGGTTTGTCAACGTCTCTGACGGGGTCGGGGATATAGGAGTCAACCGCGTCCATAAGCTCCATGATACAGTCGCAAGCCGGATCGGTCGATCTGTCCGCGCTGGAAGCCTCAAGCGCTCTGAGAGCGGAACCCTTAACGATAGGAATATCGTCGCCCGGGAACTTATAAGCCGAGAGCAACTCTCTGATTTCCATTTCGACAAGCTCCAAAAGCTCGGGATCGTCAACCTGATCGGTCTTGTTCATAAAGACGACGATATAAGGCACGCCTACCTGGCGGGCGAGCAGGATATGCTCGCGCGTTTGGGGCATAGGTCCGTCGGCGGCGGAAACGACGAGAATCGCTCCGTCCATCTGCGCGGCACCGGTAATCATGTTCTTAACATAGTCGGCATGACCCGGACAGTCGACGTGAGCATAGTGACGCTTCAGCGTCTCGTACTCAACGTGAGCGGTGTTAATCGTTATGCCGCGCGCCTTTTCCTCGGGCGCCTTGTCGATTTCATCGTATCTCATTTTCTTCGACAAGCCCTTCGCGGCGAGCGTCATTGTGATAGCGGCCGTAAGAGTAGTCTTGCCGTGGTCAACGTGGCCTATCGTGCCGATGTTAACGTGGGTCTTATTTCTTACGAACTTTTGCTTAGCCATTTACATATTCCTCCGATTTACTTGTTTTTTTATTCATTGAAGTCATTATACAACATACTTCAAAAAAAATCTATCTTTTTTAATGATGATTTAGTTAAGTTTTAGTCACAGACGCCGTTTTAGCGTTCAGCCTTCGCCTTATCGCCGACTACCTTCTCCGCTATATTGCGCGGCACCTCCTGGTAATTAGCGAACTGCATGGTATAATTGCCCCTGCCCTGCGTAAGCGAACGCAAATCCGTAGAATAACCGAACATTTCCGAAAGCGGAACGTGCGCCGAAATGCTTTGCAGTCCGTTGACCATTTCCATGCCCTGTAAATTACCGCGGCGCGAGCTTATGTTTCCCATAACGTCGCCGAGATACTGCTCCGGGATTGTAACGTCTACCTGCATGATAGGCTCCATAAGCATGGGATTAGCCTTGCGCATACCCTCCTTAAACGCCATCGAGCCTGCAATTTTGAACGCCATTTCCGACGAGTCAACCTCGTGGAACGAGCCGTCAACTACCGTAACGCGGAAGTCCACGCATTCGTAACCGGCGAGAACGCCGCTCTGCTTTGCCTCCGTAATGCCGTTATTGATAGCGGGGATATATTCCTTAGGGATAGAGCCGCCCACCGTTTTGTCCACGAATTCATAGCCCGTACCCGGCTCGAGCGGTTCCATTTCAATCCAGCAATGACCGTATTGACCCTTGCCGCCGGATTGACGCACATATTTGCCCTCAACCCTGACCTTGTTGCGGATAGCCTCGCGGTACGCGACCTGCGGCTTACCGACATTAGCCTCGACCTTATATTCTCTCAGCATACGGTCGACTATAATTTCCAAGTGAAGCTCGCCCATGCCGGCAATGATCGTCTGTCCCGTTTCTACGTCCGTATAAGTCTTGAAGGTGGGATCCTCCTCCGCGAGCTTTATCAGCGCCATGGTCATTTTTTCCTGACCCGCCTTAGTCTTAGGCTCGATAGCCACTTTAATAACCGGCTCCGGAAAATCCATGCTTTCCAGCACGATAGGCGCGTTGATATCGCAGAGCGTGTCGCCCGTCGTAGTGTCCTTCAACCCTACTATAGCGCAGATATCGCCGGCGTATATCTCGTCAAGCTCGATACGCTGCGCGGCGTGCATTTGCACGAGCCTGCCGATACGTTCCTTCCTGTCCTTAGTGGAGTTGAGAACGTACGAGCCCGCCGAAAGCCTGCCGCTGTAAGCGCGGAAAATCGCAAGCTTGCCCACGCACGGGTCGACAATAATCTTAAAGGCAAGCCCCGCGAACTTTTCGTCGTCCGAGGTTTTGCGTTCGAGCTTCGTGGCGCCGTCCATAGCCGTGCCCGTGATGTTGGGCACGTCGAGCGGGCTGGGCAGATAATCGATAACCGCGTCGAGCATCTTCTGCACGCCCTTATTGCGGTAGCTGGTACCGCAAACGACGGGCGTAACCTTTATCGCCAGCGTGGCGGTGCGGATACCTCTCTTGATTTCCTCCGTGGTGAGCTTTTCGCCCTCCAAAAACTTCATCATAAGATCGTCGTCGCATTCGCTTATCGCTTCTATCATAAAGGCGCGCGCCTCCTCGGCGGCGGCTTTAAGGTCGGCGGGGATTTCGATCGTCTGCATTTCCTTGCCGAGGTCGTCCAGATAGACGACGGCGTTCATTTCCACAAGGTCTACGATACCCTTGAAGCCCGCTTCCTTGCCGATAGGCAGCTGAATAGGAACGGCCTTAGTGTGCAGACGCGTTTTCATCATTTCGATGACGTTCTCGAAGTTGGCGCCGTTTATATCCATCTTGTTGATGTAACCGATACGCGGAACCATGTACTTGTCGGCCTGTCTCCAAACGGTCTCCGACTGCGGCTCGACGCCGCCCTTAGCGCAGAATACGGCGACGCAGCCGTCCAAAACCTTTAACGAGCGTTCAACCTCGACGGTAAAGTCGACGTGTCCCGGCGTGTCGATAAGGTTCAGGCGGTAACCCTTCCACTGCGTGGTAGTAGCGGCGGAGGTAATCGTGATACCGCGCTCCTGCTCCTGAATCATATAATCCATGGTAGCCGCGCCCTCGTGTACCTCGCCTATCTTATAGGTCTTGCCGGAATAATACAAAATACGTTCGCTTGTCGTCGTTTTGCCGGCGTCGATGTGCGCCATTATTCCGAAATTACGTGTTTTTTCTAAAGTGAATTGCCGTGGCATTTATTCCTCCGATGCGGGTTAGGCACATATGTACACATACGCGTACATTAGTCCCGCAAGCATAAAAAAAGTGTTTTGTTCGTAACAAGCATAGTTTGTCTCCGGAGTTAGCGGAAAATACTTCCGCTAATCAATAAATGTGCCGCGCGTGATTTGTTGCGGCGGCACATCTATGACAAAATATTATGCTTGCCGTTAATACCTGTAATGCGCAAAAGCCTTGTTAGCCTCCGCCATCTTGTGCACGTCCTCGCGCTTCTTTGCCGCGCCGCCCGCGTTGTTATATGCGTCGATAAGCTCGCCAGCGAGCCTTGCGTTCATAGTTTTTTCACTGCGCTTTCTCGTGTAGTTGACAAGCCAGCGGATGCCGAGCGTCTGTCTGCGGTCGGGACGGATTTCGATAGGCACCTGATAGGTAGAACCGCCGACCCTGCGCGCCTTTACCTCGAGTACGGGCATTACGTTATTCAGCGCCTGCGTAAAGACGGCCATAGGCTCCAGCCCCAGCTTCTCCTTTATCATATCGAACGCCTCGTAAACAATGCTCTGCGCCGTGCCTTTCTTGCCGTCGAGCATGATTTGGTTAATTAGCTTGGTGACGACCTTGGACAAATAAATAGGGTCCGGAAGTACGTCCTTCTTGGGTATATTACCTCTTCTTGGCATGTTGTTATCCTCCCCTTACCTATTTAGGTCTTTTAGCGCCGTATTTAGAACGCGCCTGTTTGCGTTTGGCGACGCCCGCCGTATCCAGCGCGCCGCGCACAATGTGATATCTTACACCGGGAAGGTCCTTTACTCTGCCTCCGCGAATCAACACTACGCTGTGCTCCTGCAGGTTGTGACCGATTCCGGGGATATAGACGGTTCCTTCCATCTTATTTACCAAACGCACCCTTGCGATCTTACGCAAAGCCGAGTTAGGCTTCTTAGGCGTCGTCGTCGTAACGGACAAGCAAACGCCGCGTTTCTGCGGGCATTCCTCCAGAATCGGGGATACGGACTTCTGTACTCTCCTGACCCTGCCGTTCTTTATTAACTGATTAATAGTGGGCATTATTCATCCTCCTGAATTTCCGGACTGCTTTTTCGGGCGCGTCCGCCGCCCCGGGTGCCGCTTAAAATTTTCCGACGTTGGAATGGTGCGTCGAAGCGTCTAAGAACCCCCTGCCCCGGCTGCCCCAACCCTAGGGCGCGCCGGCGCGTTCTATTTCAAAATACCGACAACCGCACACGAAACGTCGATTCCGCACGCCGCGCCGAGCTCGTCCTTGCGGGGGTAGTTGATAACCTCCGTCCGGGTCTCCTTCGCAAGCTGTAAAATCAAGTCGCGTATATGCTTGTCAGTATCGTCCGCCAGTATTACACACCGTAACCCGACGGAATCGATAATAGCTTTTTTAACCTGCTTCAATCCGATTAAGCGTTTTGAAGCTTTGATTAGCTCGTTAACTGTTTTGTCGTTCATAACCCCGTAAAAAGCGAAAATGCTTTTTTCGCCTAATTATTATATAATCACTTGGAATAATAGTCAAGCGTTTTGCGCCTAATCAAAAATTTCCTCGAAGCAAGGAAACCGCCCGGACGCGAATGCGCGCTCGCTCCGCCTGCGGCTCCGTCTCGCTTTATCGCATTCGGGCGGACTTTTGCCGACCAAACGTGAATCGGCGCTACGCAGCGGCTAACGCCTTGCTTGCTTAATCCGATTCAGTCGGACTAAAAAGAGGTTTAGTCTATCCGGGTGTGTACCGCAGCACGTTACTCGCGTGGTCATTCCGCTCGCGCGCTTCGCGTGGCGCTCGCTTGCGGTACGGGTTCTCCTTGTTCTTCCGTACACTATACAATCAAAACCCTATCCGTCATTGCGAGGAGCGTAAGCGACGTGGCAATCCAGTTCTAACTTGTCCGCTTTTCCCTTTCTTCGCCGCTTACTAATACAATCAACCCTATCCATGTCAATGCTATCGCGTAGTCGAAACATCTCTTCGCCGCTTACCAATCATTCTCTTGTCCTCTTTCTCCCCTCTCTTCACTCCGCTGCCGACGCAGTCGAGGTCGCGGCGGTCTTGACTTCCTCGGGGATTATATCCTTGTAAATCTTCATGCCCGTGCCCGCGGGAATGAGCTTGCCTATAATTACGTTCTCTTTTAGTCCTATCAGCGGGTCTATCTTGTTGTTAATCGCCGCTTCCGTAAGCACGCGCGCCGTCTCCTGGAATGACGCGGCGGAGAGGAAGGAATCAGTGGCGAGCGCCGCTTTCGTGATGCCGAGCAGAGTACGCTTTGCGGATGCGGGTCTGCCGCCCGCCGCAAGCACCGCTTTGTTCGCCTCCTCGAATGAAAAGATATCCACGAGCGAGCCGGGCAGAAGCTTCGTCGTGCCGCCGTCCTCTACGCGCACCTTGCGGAGCATTTGACGGACGATAACCTCGACGTGCTTATCGTTGATTTCCACGCCCTGCATACGGTAAACGGACTGAACCTGCTTGAGCAGATATTCCTGAACGCCCTTAAGCCCCCTGGTTTTCAGTATGTCGTGCGGGTTAATAGAACCCTCCGTAAGCACGTCGCCGGATTGAAGCGTGTCGCCGTTTTTCAAATCCTGCTTAATTTTCGAGCCGTACGGGATAGAATACGTTATCTCGTCGCCGTCCGTCGTTTTGACTACAATGTCGCGCTTATTGTCGCTCTCGACAATTTTAATCTTGCCGCCGAACTCCGTAAGAATAGCGACGCCCTTAGGCTTGCGCGCCTCGAACAGCTCCTCGATACGCGGCAATCCCTGCGTGATATCGTCGGCGGACGCGACGCCGCCCGTATGGAAGGTACGCATCGTAAGCTGGGTGCCCGGCTCGCCGATACTCTGCGCCGCGATAATACCCACCGCCTCGCCGATCTTCACCTTGTCGCTGCCAGCCATGTTCTTGCCGTAGCACTTAGCGCAAACGCCCACCTTAGAACGGCATGTAAGCACGGTGCGCACGGAAATGTCCATCTTCTTTTTTGCTTCCTCCGCCTCGGCGGCGATAGCGGCGATTTTTTTGGCGAGCGCCTCGGTAATAAGCTCGTTCGTATCGAGAATGACCTCTTTTGTCTTGTAGTGAATAATAGGCGCGGCGGTAAAGCGGCCGTTTATTCTGTCCTCTAAGCCCTCGATAATCTGCTTGCCCTCTTTTATAGCGTCCACAAGTATACCCTTGGGCTTCTCGCCGTTACTCTCGAAGCAATCGTCCTCGCGGATTATTACGTCCTGCGAAACGTCCACCAAACGACGGGTCAAATACCCGGAGTCGGCGGTTTTAAGCGCGGTATCCGCAAGTCCCTTGCGTCCGCCGTGAGAGGAAATGAAGTACTCTAATACCGTTAACCCCTCGCGGAAGGACGCGCGCACGGGCGTTTCGATAATTTTACCGTTCGGGTTAGTCATAAGACCGCGCATACCGGCAAGCTGGCGTATTTGGTTCTTGTTGCCGCGCGCGCCGGAGTTCGCCATCATATAAATAGGATTGAATTCGTCAAGCCCCTTCATAAGCTCGTCCGTAACCTCGTCCGTCGTGCGCGACCAAACCTCTACGGTGCGCTTGTATTTTTCCTCCGCCGTCATAAAGCCGCGGCGGTATTGCCTCTCGATAGCGATAATTTCCTGCTCGGCGGCCTCTAATAAGGGCTTCTTTTTGGCGGGAATGTGCATATCGAATACCGAGGTCGTAACCGCGCCTATCGTGGAGTATTTGAAGCCGAGCGCCTTAATCTTATCTAGCACGATAGCGGTTTCCGTCGAGCCCTTCGCCTTGAAGGTCTTATCCACAATTTTGGACAGCTCCTT
>JAITNT010000168.1 GCA_031290295.1 Clostridiales bacterium | reverse complement strand
ATATCTCTCCCGCGCGGATTTTGACGGCACGTTCCCTGCCGCAAAGAAAGCGGCGCGCGCGCGCGCCGCGAACGTCGCGGCACTCGGACAAAACTGGTCGACGGACAAAAGCAATTCGACGACCGCGCCCGCGCAGGGGCAGTCCGGAAGCTTGCGGCTTGTAGAAAGCAACGAATATAACGAGGATCTGGTTTTTGCGTTAGGCTCCGACTATGACGACGAGCAGTGGGACGCGCTTTTGAATCAAATAAGCGCGGCGGATCTTGCCAAATTAGTCGCGTATGCCGGATATAAAACGGAAGCCGTCGCTTCCGTCGGGAAGCCGCTGTGTACGGATCTTGACGGTCCCAGCGGATTAAATTCAACCAATATGTCGAGCGTGGACAGCTCTTGGACGTGCTTCCCCGTGGAGACCGTTTTGGCGTCCGCATGGAATCCGCGTTTGTCGTACACGTACGGCTTGGCTGTGGGCGCGGAGGCCGCGGTAACGAAAATTTCCGGCTGGTACGCGCCCGCTATGAACATTCACCGCTCTCCGTTCGACGGACGTAACTTCGAGTATTATTCCGAGGATCCGTATCTTTCGGGCGTTATGGGCGCGGAAACCACACGCGGCGCGGTAGCCAACGGTCTATATTGCTACATCAAGCATTTCGCCGTCAACGAAAGCGAAACGGGGCGTTCCGGCTTGTATACTTGGCTGACGGAGCAGGCTATGCGGGAAATCTATCTGCGCCCCTTTGAAATCTCCGTCAAGCGGGGCGGCGCGAACGCGGTTATGAGTTCCTTCAACCGTATCGGCGGCGTTTGGGCGGGCGGCAACTACGCCCTTTGCACGACGGTTCTCCGCGACGAGTGGGGCTTTAAGGGCACCGTGCTTACGGACTATTCCACGGGCGGCGACTATATGAACGTCGATCAGGGCTTGCGCGCCGGCGGCGACGCATGGCTTAATCCCAACCAAACGGGCGGCACAATTAACGGCTTTAACGACAGAACGAGCGCGACCGCGCTTACCTGTATGCGCCGCGCCGCGAAGAACATTCTCTACACGTATTGCAATACTATTTACACCGCGAAAACGCACGACAGCACGGACGACAAATATGTTGCCGAGGTCGGAGTCAAAACCTTGGAAAGACCGCGCGCTTACTGGTGGTTCGGGATTGCCGCGATAGATCTCGTCGGTCTCGGCGGCTGCGGCGTGTGGACGTATTTCCTCCTGCGCAAGAAAAAAGGAGCTTAACGGCGGGTTAACGCCGCGGCAACAAATAAAGAGCCGCCCTAACAGGGCGCGTCGGCAAAATCAAATAAAATTTGTCGACACGCCCGACACGGCGGCTCTTTACCTAAGGAGCGGAAATTAAATGAAACGGATTATAGCATTGACCTTAGCGGCGGCGTTGTTCCTTGCCGTTTGTATCGGGTGCGCCCCGCAAGCCGCCGGGGAGCAATTCATATATTACGGCGATTACGGCGCGGCGGGCGACGGCGTGACGGACGACTTCGAGGCGATCCTCAAAACGCACGAGGCGGCGAACGCGGCGGGGGTTTCCGTCCGCGCGGACGCGGGCGCGACGTATTACATAGGCGGCGCGGACAAGACGGTTAAGGTACGGACAAACACCGACTGGGGCGACGCAAAATTTATCATTGACGACGTAGACGCGGAAAACCGCAACGCATGGGTTTTTAACGTATCGTCCGCGCTTTCTTCAAGCCCCGTAAAAACCGTCGAAACGCTGAAAAAGAATCAAGAGAAGCTTAATTTGTCGCTTCCTTATAATTCGCTGATCGTCGCTACGGACGACACTACGAAACGCTATATCCGCGAGGGCGTAAACGCGAACGACGGCGCGTCGCAAACCGATGTGTTTGTCGTGGATAAATCCGGCAACGTAGACCCCGACGCGCCTATCCTATGGGACTTTGACAATATCAGCTCCATGACGGCGTATCCGATAGATACCAAGCCGCTGACCGTAAAGGGCGGTTTCTTTACCACGATAGCCAATCGTGGGCAGGCTAACGAGGGGTATTTTGCGCGCGGAATCCGCGTGACGCGCTCCAACACATTATTGACGGGCATATATCACGGCGTCGAGGGCGAGGGCGATCACGGCTCGCCGTACACGGGCTTTATTTCGGCGGCGAACTGCGCCGACGTGACTGTCGCGGACTGTATGCTGACGGGGCACAGGGTTTATTTGAACGTAAAGCCCACGGGCACTGCGCAGCAGGGCACTTACGATATGAACGCGAACCGCGCCGTCAATCTGACCGTGGAGAACTGCGCGCAAACGAACGACATTAACAACTCGTTTTGGTGGGGGATATTCACGTCGAATTATTCTAAGAATATCGTATTCGACGGAGTGACGTTTTCCCGCTTCGACGCGCATCAGGGCGTAGCCAACGCGACGGTTAGAAATTCCGTTCTCGGGTGGCAGGGAATCAGTATAATCGGCAGCGGAACGCTGCTTGTGGAAAACACCGAGGTGCGCGCCGCGAATTTTTTGAATCTTAGAAACGATTACGGCAGCACATGGGAGGGCGAGCTTATCGTTAACGGTTGCAGGTACGTTCCGAATAACGGCGGGACGTCCGATCCCGTGCTTATTACCGGAAGCAACGGCGGTCAGCACAATTTCGGTTACGACTGCTACATGCCGCGTACGATCGCGATAGACGGGCTTGTAATTGAAGATACGAATACGTTGAGCGGCTACCGCGGGCCTAAGCTGTTCGCCAACTTTAACGCCGCTAACACCGGTGCGGCGTACGTCGAAAAATATCCGTATACCGTAACCGAGGAGGTGCTGATACGGAATTTAACGGTTATGAGCGGCAAGGCGTACACCGTCAGCGCGAATACCTATATGTTCAGGAATGTGATCGTTACGGAAATCGCTTGAAGCATATTCACCGCCGCCTGAGGACATATATACGTCTCACATCAATGCGCAAACGCGTCGCTCCTTGTCGGTTACGTACCTCAAAGTACGCGCCCTTCCCCGTCGCCGGCGTTTGCTTGAAATGCCCGTATCTCTGCCATCGGGACGCTGCGCAAGCAACACACATACCCGTATAATAGACTT
>JAITNT010000092.1 GCA_031290295.1 Clostridiales bacterium | reverse complement strand
AAATTAACGGACAAAATATAAAATATGTAGTTAACGCGCTGTCGGAAGCCTTCGACTATGTTTTGCTCGATTGTCCGGCCGGAATAGAGGCGGGTTTTCACCGCGCCGTCGCCGCAGCGTCCGAGGCTATTGTCGTTACTACGCCGCACATTTCGGCTATACGCGACGCGGGTAAGGTGCTGTCCATTCTCGACACCTATGAAATCGCGCCGATAGGGCTTGTCGTCAACCGCGCGCGCGGCGACCTCATGCTGAATATGGAAATGCCCGATATTTGCGACATACGGGAGCTTCTCGGGCGCGAGGTTACGGGGGTTATACCCGAGGACGATATTGTTTCCGCGAGCACCTCTGCGGGCAGGCTTGTGCCGGAATATTCCGCCGCCGCCGACGCGTACGGGCTTTTTGCCAAAAACGTTATCGAGGGAACGCGGCTTATTTATGACTGCACCGCGAGGTACAGGGGCGTATTCGGACGAATGAGAAGGGGGCTGCGGAAAATAACATGACCAAGCGCACCGTAAGGGATTTATCCGTCGCCCGCTTAAAAAACGTGTTGAGCGCGGACAAAACGGTTAGCGTGCCGCAGCGCCTTGCCGGGCTTGTAAAAAGCGACTTATTCGAGCTGCTCGGCAATTATTTTGTGCTCGACGATATTACCGTAGATTTGAGTCATGACAAGGATAAATATGTTATGCAAATCAGCGTTTTTGCAGATAAAATTAAGGGCATTAACGGAGAACGGAAGGAATAGGAGGGGGGCGATCGCCCCTGCACGCCCGCTTTCACCGCTCCGTTACCGCAACGCTCCTTTTTATCACAGTTTTGCGCTAATAAAAAATGGAAAAATTTGGCAAAAAATATTTTGCGATTTCTGTCAAAGCGCCTTGACAAACAAATGTTCATTATGGTAGAATGTGTATAGATTGATAAGAGGAGGTATTTTGATGAATTGATAATTATCTGCGCGGCGCGGTCTGTCGGCTTCTTTCAGCGGCTTGACGAAGGAGGGAATATGGGGTATAATACTAGTGAAACCATATAAAAACGGCGGCGGTTATGAACGGAAAGAAGCTTGGGGCGTATTTGATTATCGGGGGGTGCTATGCGGCGGCGTGCGCCGTCGGATGGTTGGTTTTTTTGCTGCTTACGCCGGAGCGGAACGGCGCGTCCGATATCGTTTGGGGACTGCTTGCGGGGGATGCCGCCGCGACCGTTATCGTGTGGGCGTTCGGATTAATTTTCAAGAACTCAAGCTTTTATGACCCGTATTGGAGCCTTGTTCCGTGGCTCTTAATTTTGGGGGTGATGATACGATATAATTTGTTTCGCTCGGCAAACATCGTTTTCCTCACCGTTTTCGGGGGCTGGAGCTGGCGGCTGACGATTAATTGGGCTTATACCTGCACCGACCTCAAGTGTCAAGATTGGCGGTATGTGATGTTCAAGGAACAGAACAAGCCTGTGATGTGGCATATCATTAACTTTTTCGGAATTAACATGATACCTACCGCGTTGGTTTTTATCGGCACGATGCCCGCGGTGCTCATGCTTTTGGAAAACGCTGATTTTGCCCCGTCCATGCTGACAGGCGCCGCCGTTATTATCGGTGCGGTTTTGCTGGAGGTTTTTGCCGACCTCGCTATGCACGGGTTCAGGCGGAATAATACCGACCCCGCGGCCGTTCTAAAAAGCGGGCTGTGGAAATTCAGCCGACACCCGAATTACTTCGGCGAAATCTCTATGTGGCTCGGAGTCTATCTCATGGCGCTGCCCGTAATTTACGATAAGTGGTACATGTTCGCAGGCTTCGTGCTGATAGCGGCGCTGTTCGGCTTCATAAGTATTCCGCTTATGGAAAAACGGCAGACGGCAAAACGCGCCGGCTACAAGGAGTACATAAGGACTACAAGCCCGCTTTTTCCGCTGCCGCCTAAGCTTTGGCGGGTTATTACGAAATTGAAAAAAAATTGAGGTAAAACGAATGAACATTGCGATGATTGCCCACGACAAGAAAAAAGACGATATGATTACGCTTGCTATCGCGTACGGCGAAATTTTGTCTAAGCACAAAATTTTTGCGACGGGGACGACGGGGCGTTTGATAAGCGAGGCTACGGGGCTTAAAATAAACTGCTTTAAGTCAGGACCGCTCGGCGGCGATCAGCAGATAGGCGCGCGCGTTGCGGACAACAAAATCGACCTCGTGCTGTTCATGCGCGACCCGCTTACGGCGCAGCCGCACGAGCCGGACGTTTCCGCGCTGTTAAGGCTGTGCGACGTGCACAATATTCCGCTCGCGACAAACCTCGCGTCAAGCGAAATAATGCTGCTGGCGCTTAGGCGCGGCGACCTCGATTGGCGCAAATTGGTTAATCCGGAGGGGTAGAGAGGGCGGAAGTATGGGGAAGAGAAAAGCGGATAAATGAATGATTGGTAAGCGGCGAAGAGGGTCTGGATTGCCACACATCGGCTTCGCCTCGTTCGCAATGACAAGGATAGAGTTAAACTGGATTGCCACGTCGCTGACGCTCCTCGCAATGACAATGGCGGCAAGTAAAACCGGATTGCCACACATCGGCTTCGCCTCGTTCGCAATGACAATGTGTACGGGTCGAACAGCGATAATACAATTAAGACGGAGCGCTAGCTATAGCGCATTTTTGCGGAGCGACCCCGCTAAAAAAGGACGACGGGAACCCGAATAGCAGCGAGCGCGGCATAAGCGCGCGAGCGGAATGACCACGCGAGTAATGTGCTACGGTACGCACACGGATAGACTAAACCTCTTTTTAGTCCGACTGAATCGGATTAAGCAAGACAGCCGCCCGCAAGAAGCGGCTTGTCGCAGCGCCGATTCACGCTTGGTCGGTTTCCGAGCGCGCATTCGCGTCCGGGCGGCTAGAAAGCGGCGAAGAGACGTTTCGACTGCGCGATAGCATTGACATGGAGAGGTTTGATTACATTGTGTACGGTTAACGGTTACCGTCTATTTTTCGATTACTTCTTCGGTCGTCGGTTCAATTGAAGTCATTGTGCCGTCGTCCACCGTTTTTCCGGTCGCCGCTTCAAAAACGGCTTCCTCTACGGGCGCGGACCTTTGCTTTTTGAAGTTGATTGATTTTTGAACGAGAGGGAGGGCGGCGGTAAGAACGAGCAGGGTAATAAAATCGCCCAGTAAGTAAAGCGGCAGACTCAATGCCGCGCCCGTCAGCACGGCCGCGCTTCTTTTTAGGTACAGCCAGAGTATGAGCATTTCGTACGACGCGCCTATAATATATGCGGGTAACAGACATGCCGTTAGAACCGAAAGCCTTATGAAATAGTTGCGGTTCTGCACCTTAGGATAGAATATTCCGGTAACTATCGCTTGCGCGATAAAGCCTATTATGAAGCCGAAGCTCGGCATAAACACATAAGTGAAGCCCCCGAACGGAGCGGACGCGAATACGGGCAACCCCAGTACGCCCATAGCAAGATATATCGCCTGAACGATCGCGCCCCTTTTTGCCCCCAAAAGCGCGCCGCAAGCCGCCGCAAAGAAGGTTTGCAACGTCATAGGCAGCAAGCCGGGAATCGCGGTAATAGAAATAGAAAGCTTACCGCCGACTATAACCGACGCCAGCATCACGGCTATGAGCACGATATCGCGCGTAGGTATTTTACGGACGCCTGTTTTAATTGCCAAGGCAAAGGGGTTAATATTTTTTTCCATAGAGGTATTGTATACTATTCAAGCGGAATTGTAAAGTAAATTATCATACAGCTTTACAATTAAAATAGAAATTTATCGGTCGGGGGGTATTTTTATGCATTTGCCCCGTCAGGGCGAACGCATGAAAAAAACACATTCTTTTTTCAAGGATTCCCCTTGAAAAAAGCCCTATGACAGCCTTTTGCGGTGATATATAATTTTAATGCCGACAACGTCGGCTGGCGCGGAGCGAAACCGCGTTTTGCTCCGCGCCCCTTACCGGGTTTTAGCCCGTAGGGCGTGAAGAAACCCCGTAAAGGGGTGAATTATACGCGTTTCAACGCGTATAATAGGGGGAACTCGGCGAAGCCTTCGGCGCAGCATGTTCCCCCTCTGCCGGAACGAACGCATTTTAATGCGTTCGTTCCGCTCCTAGTCTAGCATTAATTCATGAAAAGCCGCATAAACCTGAGGCGCCTTGTCCTGCCATTTGTCGTGAATGCTTTTTGCGGAAGCGCTGGTGTCTACGTTAAGACAAATTTCTATCAACGGTCGTGCGGGATCGGTAATGCGCAGTATCACGGTAAACGAGCCGTCCGAGTTCAGATAA
>JAITNT010000059.1 GCA_031290295.1 Clostridiales bacterium | reverse complement strand
TAAGAACGTCAAGCGGCGCGCCCGGCAAATCAAAAAACGACGACGACTCGTTGATAGCGTTAACTACCGCGTCCGCCGCGTTCGGCGCGTTCAGACCCTTTGCGCGCTCGATATAGTCGAATACCTCTTGCAAAGCCGCAAAGACCTCGCTTCGGTTGCCGCTTAAGTCGAGCTTAAACCGCGTCAAAACGCTTTCGACGCTTGCCGGAAGCTCGGGTCTTTCGTAATCGCCGTAGACGACCCTTTGCGCGCCCGTCAGAACCGCCGTCTTGAGCGCAAGCACGGCTTCAGGGTAAGCCCGCGCAATGTCCTTTAACCGGCGGTAGGTGTTCGACACTCCGTAAACGGCGTCGAATTCGGGCGGCTCCGGCTTAATGCACAGCCATACGTTCTTGCGTATCCGCAAGAACGTTTCGCTTTCCGAGATACCGACGTCGTCCTTAAAGCAGATTACGGTGTTTGTCCCCGCGCCCGGAATTTTCATAAAAGAAAAAATTCGCTCGCTCTGCGAGTCGTCGCCGAGCTGATTGTCAAGCAGCAACCCCAGATACAGCGCGGTAAGCGTGTTGGTGTTATCGCGCACCTTGCTCTCTAACTCCCGCTCCTTTACCGCCACACCGCTGATCGCGTTTTGAATGACGGCGAACACGGACGCCTCCTTTGGATCAAGATTCAAGTCCGCGGCGGCGTACATCTTTTGGAACCGCATATAAACGCTTCGCAAAATAGCCTCTATGGCGATATATAACGACGCATACAGCACGCCCGCAATCAAAACTATAAACGCATCCACAAATAAAATCATGCCCGTAGGTCCCGTGTAATAATACTCGACGGTAAGGCTCGGCCGTCTGATTACGCGGGTAAAGGAAGCCGCGTTTTTTCCCTCGCGCTCAAAAACGGACGCGCCGTCGTTAGTTATTACAAAGCCCTCTCCGCTTTTGAAAAACAGCTCACCCGCGTTTTCAAAAAAAGCCTTGCCTATTAGGTACATATAAAAGGTATTTGAAAAGGCGGAGCGTTTGACGAACAGCACGTGAGCCGTGCCCGACAGGTTCAAAAATAATTCGCTTCGGCTGTCGTCAAAAATACCGTCCAGCTGCGCCAGCTCGTCGTCACGCATATTCAGACCGTTTTGATAATCCGCTATGCCGCCCAGCTCCGACGCCGACATATAATAACCCGACCGTTTGAAATACACGGCTATCTCGGTTACGTCGTTAAGCACCGCGTTGTAGTGCGCCAAATCGGTCTTGCACCGCATAATTTCGGCAGGGGACGCCGCCTCGATTTCAGCCGCTCCGTATTCGTCAAACGCCATAACGTATTCGTTGCGCGACAGCAAGAGCGAGTTGTTTTCGATGTTCAAAAAGAAGTCGGCTATTTCGTTAGCGTACCCGTCTAAGGCGGCGCGCTTTTCGTCCTCGTTGCGGCGCGAAAGCCATAGTGAAAAGAATATAACCAAAAACAGCAGTAACGCCGCCATTACCGCGGTATACAGCCGAAAGTATATTTTGTGGTATCTGAAGAACCGCAACTCTTGCTTTTTATCCATTATTACTCCCGATAGACGAACCCGCCTATTAAGTCCGCGGTGACGCCCGTTTTGCAACCGTACACTTAACAAGATAGTTAAGTTTAGTATAACACGCGCAACCGCTTTATGCAATATTGAATAAAAAATTGTACCCAAAGTAAAAAATAGTGCAAACCGACCCGCCGCCGTTTCAACCGGCGTTCACACGGAAAATGAACCTTGCAAACCCAACTCCGACATTAAATCAAGCAAAAGAGAAAACCGCCCGACCCTTACCGAAACGCAAAACGTTATTTCAAGTAAGGACAAAGCGGTTCAAACTCAATCGTTATTGGTGCCGAAGACCGGACTCGAACCGGTACGAAGTTGCCCCCGAAGGATTTTAAGTCCTTTGCGTCTGCCATTCCGCCACTTCGGCAAAATTTTGGAGGCACCACCCAGACTCGAACTGGGGATAAAGGCTTTGCAGGCCTCTGCCTTACCACTTGGCTATGGTGCCGTAAAGCTTCAGTAACTTAATTTTCAAGACCGCGCCGACCGATACCGACCTATTTAATATATGCCGGACTTACCCGTTTATTGTAAGCCCGGCAAAATTTTTTGGAGCGGTAGACGAGATTCGGACTCGCGACATTCGCCTTGGCAAGGCGACGCTCTACCACTGAGCCACTACCGCGTACGGTGGTGGGAGCTACAGGGCTCGAACCTGTGACCCTCTGCTTGTAAGGCAGATGCTCTCCCAACTGAGCTAAGCTCCCACATGTTATTAACACGCCTATATAATATACCAAAAGCCGTGAAAAATTGCAAATCTTTTTGAGGTATAAACCGAGATTTTACAATATTTTTTGGAGCGACCCTTATCGCGGAGCGGCAAACGTCTAACGACTCCCTTTATACGGACTTACGTATAAAAAACGACCGCAGAACTAAACCGTGTTCGCATAAACTTAATTCCGCGATTACCCGACAACCGAGAGCGCTCGCCGGTCAGTAATTCCTTTTTCTTTCGTTTTCCCTGCGCTCCTTTAATACGCCGAATACGTCGTCAAGCGCCAAACCGCGTTCGGTCATAAGAACCTGCATATGAAAAATAAGATCCGACAGCTCGCATTTCAGCTCGTCGTTGTCCTTATTTTTGGCGGCAATAATGACCTCGGCGGCTTCCTCGCCGATTTTTTTGCAGATTTTATCCACGCCCTTATCAAAAAGATAATTCGTATACGACTTGTCTACGGGGTTTATTTTGCGGTCGGCAATCACCGCCATATCCTCATAGAGTATTTCTGAATTAGCGACCGCCAAAAAAGCCTTTACGGGATTGTGGAAGCATGAATACTCTCCCGTATGGCAAGCCGCGCCCTTTTGAATTACCTTCAAAAGCACGCTGTCCTTATCGCAATCTAGAAATATCTCGGTAACGCGCTGAGTGTTGCCGCTGGTTTCGCCCTTACGCCAAAGCGAAGAACGGCTGCGGCTGTAATAAACGGCCTCTCCGCTTTTTACGGTAAGCTCATAAGCCTCCTTGTTCATGTACGCCTGCATGAGAACCTTGCCGCTTAACGCGTCCTGCGTCACTACGGGCACAAGTCCCTTTTCGTCAAATTTCGGATAATCCATAATTTACTCCTTTTACAGTCTCACGGGCAAGCCGCGGTCCGAAAGATATTTTTTTAAGTCCGCAATCTTCATTTCCCCGAAGTGAAACAGCGACGCGGCAAGCGCGGCGTCGGCGCGTCCTTCCGTAAACGCGTCGTAAAAATGCCCGTAATCGCCCGCGCCGCCCGACGCGATTATAGGCACGTTTACCGCAGAATGAACGAGCCTTAGGAACTTATTGTCGTAACCGTTCCGTGTCCCGTCGAAATCCATGCCGGTAAGCAGAAGCTCGCCCGCGCCTAATTCCGCCGCCTTAACCGCCCACTCTAGTGCGTCGACACCCGTGGGCAGCCTGCCGCCGTTAAGATAAACCTCGTATTTACCTCCGACGTTTTTATAGTCTATAGCGCAAACGATGCACTGCGAACCGAATTTACCCGCCGCCTCCGAAATAAACTCCGGTCTGCGCACCGCCGCCGAATTGACGGACACCTTGTCGGCGCCCACTAACAGCAAGGAACGGATATCCTCCACGGTAGAAATCCCGCCGCCTACGGTTAGCGGTAAAAACACCCTTTCCGCGGCCTTAGCAATAACCTCTAGCATGGTTTTACGACCCGCGTGCGTAGCGGAAATATCCAAAAACACGATCTCGTCCGCACCCTCGGCGTTATAGCGGGCGGCAACCGAAGCGGGATCGCCCGCGTCCGTAAGATTTATGAAATTAACGCCCTTGACCACCCTGCCGTTATCGATATCCAGACAAGGAATTATACGCTTCGTCAACATTTTATTATTTCCAATGCCTGCCCCACGGTAAACACCCTCTCAAAAATCGCTTTACCCAAAATCACCCCGTCTATCCCCTCGGCGTTAAGCGCGCGTATATCGGACAACGAGCAAACCCCGCCGGAGGCGATAAGCTCGAGTCCGCTCGCGGCTTTGAGTTGCTTTGTCGCGGCGACGTTGACGCCGCTAAGCGCGCCGTCCTTGCTT
>JAITNT010000052.1 GCA_031290295.1 Clostridiales bacterium | reverse complement strand
GCTTCGATTTTGGACATATCTAATATATCGTTGATTACGCCTAAAAGATGCTTAGAGGCGTCCTCGATTTTTTCAAAGCACCGGACGGCTTTTTCCATATCGGCGGTCGTTTTTCCTATGGTAGTCATACCGATTACGGCGTTTATAGGCGTGCGTATTTCATGCGACATGCTCGCCAAAAAGGAGCTTTTGGCTTTGGTCGCGACAAGCGCTTTTTCCGCGGAAGCCTCGACGGCGGCGCGCGCTTTCTTTTCCGACCTGATTATCATCAGGAAGAATGCGACAATTACCGCCAAAATTATTACATAAGCCGTTACGAGAATAGAAAATATGACGTTCGCGGTATTCTGAAGCGCGGTTTCCAGAGCGGAAACTAACTGATTTGCCCAAATATACCCGATCACCTCGCCGTGTCTTACGACGGGAACCATCGCGTTCATAATGTTGCCGCGAACCATAGTACCGATGACGACCATTTCCTTGTCGGCGGCCATAACCGTACGCCCCGGGTGAGTTTCGCCGATAGGCGTCCCGATAGTTTGCAAAAAGTCGGCCGAGGGTCCGTATGTAAGTATCGCGTCAAGCTCGCGCGAATAAAAGCCTATCCCCAGCCCGGCGGACGCGGACGCAATCTGATCGGTGTCGGGCGTAAGCGCTTCGTTAAGGACTTTGATTTTTTCTTCCTTCGTTACCTCGGCTCCGCTCTTGCCGGCGTCCGCCAGTATTCCCTCGTAACCGTCCGGGCCGAGCCTCGTATTCAGTATTCTTGCATACGACAGCAGCTCTGATTTTTGTTGTTCATAAAAAACCTCTTCGCTAAAATACCTTACGATATACGCTGTGGCGATAAACGGCACGGTCAGGAATACGGTAAGTATTATAAGCGCTATTATATAAAACGCCGTTGCCGATAATTTTTTGCGTTCCTTATTCCGCGCTTTCATTCCTCAATCGAACCTCCCCTAAGCGATAAATAGGTGCATTCGCCATAAGCAAATACACCTATTCAAGTGGTGCCGGTGATCGGACTTGAACCGATACATCCTCGCGGATACAGGATTTTGAGTCCAGCGCGTCTGCCATTCCACCACACCGGCATAAATCGGATTACCTAAACTACAGCGTATAGATTCTACCATAATTTTTTGAAATAATCAAATATTTTTAAGCAAAAAGCCCAAGTACAAAATATATTATTGCGAATATTAAAAAGATGTGATATAATGATAAAAAATAAATCTGCAGCTTAGCTGTTGTCTAGGAGGAATTATGGCACAAACGCACCATAATATGGATAAGAAATTCGTATTGGCGGAGGGCGAGAGCTTCCTCAGAGAGTATGTTTTACCTAATAAGCATTCTCGCAGAGTTACGTCTATGACCTTCACGGATAAAAGATTAGTCATGCAAACCGAGCTCAGGAATAATTTTTACCGTAAGGAAATTAACATTGCCGACGTCAACGCCGTTACAAGCGGTTACGGGTACGACCGTTTTTACGCTTTTTCAAAAAAAGCGGTTACGGCGGGACTCGTCTTTCTTATTTTAGGAATTCTTATCATGCTTGTAGGAATACCGTTCATTATAATTCAGTTTATACCCGTTTGGAATTGGGTTATCGCAATAACGGGATTTTTGCTTTTGTTGCTCGGGATTATGCTCAGACGAAAGCCGATGCAGCGTATTGCAATGATTTCGGTTACATCCAAAACCTCCCTCTCCCCGTTATTCGCTATCGGCATAAAAGGCTCCGAAACCGACTATTTCAAGCAAAACGAGGACAGTATAGTATTCAGCCCGGACGGAAACACTCTCAAGCTGATTAATGAAATCGGCGCAATGCTCATAAACATTCAATCGGGCAGAGCGATAGACGCGATACTTTAAGCGCCGACCAAGCGTGAATCGGCGCTGCGCTGCGGCTAACGCCTTGCTTGCTTAATCCGATTCAGTCGGACTTTTGCCGCCCTGACGCGAATGCGCGCGAAGTTAGCCGACCAAACGTGAATGCGCGCTGCGCTGCGGCTAACGCCTTGCTTGCTTAATCGCATTCAGTCGGACTTCCAACGGGGTCGCTCCGCAAAAATGCGATTTTGCTGCGCTCCGTGTCTTAGTTATATTGTGTACGATTGAAAGTTATTCTACTTGCTCCCGTACCCAATAAAATCAAAACAAAATCAATGTCATGTTGAGCGTAGTCGAAACATCTCTTCGCCGCTTGCTAAGACATTCTACTTGCCCTATGTCATTGCGAGCGCAGCGTGGCAATCCAGACCCTCTTCGCCGCTTTCATCGCCCCATACAATTCACTTGCCCTCTTTCCCCCGCTGCCGCTTACCCGTTACCCTTCCTAACACAGCCCTGTTTTTTCCGGCGGCGGCGGTTCTTTTTTCGCGCGTCTTTTCTTCAAAAATCCGGCGGCGCACTTTATACAGGCAAACGCACCCGCCGCCGCCCAGAGCGCTGCGCACAAGTAGCGAAAAAGGTCGCATATGCGTTCGACGACCGTACGGCCGTCAAGCGGCGCCGCGCTAATTATAGGATTAAGGAAGAGCTTGAACCCCTCCTTAATCGCGACGGCGATACCGATTGTAAAGACAAGCTTAATCAGCTGCACCCACCAAACGGCTTTTTCGGAAGCGTTAATATACTTCTTCTCGATAAAATAACCGACGGATATACCCGTATACGACCCCGTGACGACAAATAAATCCTTGTTTTCCGGAGAGAAAACACACGCTAATATAAATATCGGGATTAATATCAGCGGAAAAATATGCTCGCGGTCGCCCATAAGCACAAACAGGTACTTAAAGGCTATCGCATAAAGCACGCCCGTAAGCGCGCCGACAAGCACGTCCGCAAGATAATGCTGCCCGAGATAAAGCCGCGAAAACATTACGGCCGCCACAACCAGCGCGCCTAAAGCATAGACCCACCAACGCTTTTTAGACCCGAAGCGCATACACAGAGGCGCGGCGAGCAGGGAAGCGGCGTTAGCATGACCGCTCGGAAAGGAATAGCCGTCCGTTTCCGGTCCGATCGAGGGGACAAGCTCCTTGTCGGGACGTGACGGGTCGGGCGCGTACGGACGCGGAATCCTGAAAATCAGCTTGAGCGCGGAATTAATAACCGCGCCCAATAAATAACCGTATATAAGACGGAGTCCGAACCTTTTGTCCACACAAATATAGATTGCGATACCTATCGCAATAAAAAACAACTCCTCGCCGCCTAAGGTGACGATTTGCATAAGCTTGTCAAAAAAGTTATTCTGCAGCCATATATTTAACGGTTCGTTGAACATTTACTTCTCCTTTAACCGGAGGTATGTACCTATCCGTTAAGAATCTCGGGGTTGGCAAGAATTGTGGCTACCGAGTCGAGCACTATGCGGTACGCGGTAATCAGCTCGATATAATCGATATCGTCGGCGGGGACGACGTTGCCCGCCTTGGCTTTAAGCTCGACGGCGGCCGCTAATTTTTGCACGTTAGGAAACCCCAGATTAGCGCCCACGCCCTTGATAGCGTGCGCCTTTGCCTGAACATCCTCGGGCAACCCGCCGCTTATAGCGGTACCGAGATCGGTGAGCATACCCTCGTTAAACTTGCCGACAAGCCTAACGTAAAGCTTGGTGTTTCCGCCCAAAATTTTGAGAGCGGCCTGTAAATCAATTCCTTGTAACGACATTATGTCTTCCTCCAAATTATTGTTTTCTTTGTTATTTTTAGATATCCTTTGCCCGGGCGCGTTTACGCGAAGATACTTCTTGAGCACGGCGTCCACGCGGCTCGGGTCGATAGGCTTGGAAATGTGCTCGTTCATGCCCGCTTTTAACGCCTGGTCCACGTCGCTTGAAAAGGCGTTGGCGGTCATAGCGACAATCGGAACGGTTTTTGCCGTACCGTAATCAGACGCGCGAATCAGCTTGGTCGCGGAATATCCGTCAAGATTAGGCATTTGAATGTCCATTAATATTAAATCATATTTCGCGGGGTTTTTGCAATACATTTCATGCGCTATTTTTCCGTCCGAGGCGGTTTCGTAAGAAATTTTGTATTCTTCCAGTATCGAAGCGAGGATTTCGGCGTTAATTTCGATATCCTCGACTACCAAAACGCTGTTGCCCGAAAAATCCGGTTTGTCGGCCTCCGTCTTGGCGGCGGCGGCTTTTTTGCCGAGCACGCCGTCGATTATGCCGCTGATATTCGACGGAAAAATAGGCTTAGGAAGCAGAATTTTTATGCCCTCCGCTTCGATTTCCGCGCGGCGCGGCTCTAATTCATACATCGACAGCATCATTATCATAATAGAATCCGCGCCGCCGTCCGTTTCCTTCAGCTTGCGCGCCGCTTCTAATCCGTTCATGCCGCTCATCGCGTAATCCATAAAAACGATATGAGGTACGGGCGGTATAACGGTGCGGCGGTAATATTCGATAATTTCAGCCCCGCTCGCAAAGGTTCTGCACGGAACGCACAAAGAGGTGAGAATACCCTCTACGTATTCGCGGACCTCCGCGCTGTCGTCCACCACGAAGGCTTGCAGCGTGTTGTCGCCGATTTGCATGTCCTCGGTAATAATGCCCGAGCCGACCGTATCGAATTTTACCGTAAACTCAAATTTACTGCCGACGTTTATTTGGCTCTCAACCCCTATTTCTCCGTTAAGCATCTCCACTATATGCTTCGATATTGCAAGCCCCAGCCCCGTGCCGCCGAAACGCTTGCTGATACTGTTATCCGCCTGCTCGAAGGATTTGAACAAACGCGACTGCTGCTCCGCGGTAAGCCCTATTCCCGTATCGGTTACCGTGCTCACGATAGTCGCCTTGTTACCGATAATCTCCTTTACGCCGACGCGCAGGCTGATTTTACCGCCCTCGGGCGTAAACTTAACGGCGTTAGACACGAGGTTCATTATAACCTGCAAATACCTTGTCGAATCGCCGAAAAGAACCTTGGGCAGACCGTTGTCGATTTTTACAAAAAGCTCCTGCTTTTTTTCCGCGGTTTTCGAGCCGATCAGCTGCACAAAATCGCTCAAGACCTTTTCAACCTCGAAGGTCTCGTTATACAGCTCGAACTTGCCCCACTCGATTTTTGACAGGTCGAGGATATCGTTGATAATATTAAGCAAATGCGTGCTGGAATTATCTATCTTTGTAAGACAGGAGCGAATTTTCTCTATATCCGAGGACGATTTGGCAAGCCGCGTCATACCCATTATAGCGTTCATGGGCGTCCTGATTTCGTGCGACATATTTGATAAGAACTGACTTTTGGCGCGGTTGGCTTCCTCCGCCGTGTTCTTTGCGGCGATAAGCTGCTCGCGAAGCTCTACCATGGCGGTATTGTCGAAGCTCATTCCGGCGAGCGTTTCCGCCTCGTTATTCTCGTCGTATTGACAGGATGTAGACGTGGATATATACCGCCTCCTTCCGTCCGGCGCGGTAATTTGCAGCTCGCCGTCAAAAATACCGTCGTAAGCGTTTGACCGTACCGCGCTTATCGCTTTTTTTGCAAAGTCGCCGCCCGCGCCCTTATCGACGGCGCGGATAAGCTCCGTAACTGCGCAACGGTCCGCGTCCCGGTTCAATCCGAAAATTTCCGCCGTCCGCGTATCGTAATAAAAAATCCTTTTCTTTATATCGGCCTGCCACACGCCTCCGCCCGACGCTTCGAGCGCAAGGTTAAGCCTTTGGGTGTTTCGGCTGCTGTCGCGCTCCGCTTGCCTGACCGCCGAAATGTTCTGCAAGATTATGCCTACCCCGTCGAACGCTCCCGACGGCGTGCGTATAGCGAAAAGCTGCTGAAAAACGTCGAGACGCGTTCCGTCCTTCCTTATAATCTGTGTTTCCGCGCCGTATTCGTTTAATTTTTTGATATTGCGGATAACGCCGCTTACGCTTTCGGCCTCGTCCGCGTCATAAAGCAACCCCGGGGTCAGCTCCAGCCCGACATCGCCCACGGAAT
>JAITNT010000190.1 GCA_031290295.1 Clostridiales bacterium | reverse complement strand
GAGGGAGCAAAAGCCGCGGCTTTGGAGTACAAAGCGATGTTTGCCGCGGGCGATTTTTATATAGAAATTCAGGATCACGGGATAGCGGAACAGGCGTACATTTTGCCCGGACTTGTCAGGCTTGCCAAGGAAATCGGCGTTAAGCTTGTGGCGACTAACGACGTGCATTACATGAACAAAGAGGACTCCCAAATGCAAAAGGTTATGCAGTGCATTTCCTTCCGGCGCACGCTTAACGACACCGCAAAGAGCGCGGACGGCGACGACTACTTCCCGACCTCCGAGTTTTATCTGAAGAGCTACGACGAAATGTTAAAGGTTTTCCCCGCGTACCGGGAGGCGCTCGATAACACGCTCGAGGTCGCCGGCAAGTGTAATGTGCGGCTTAAGTACAAACAGCCGCTGCTGCCTAACTATATTACGCCCGATAATCTTGCGCCGATACGGTATCTGCGCAAGCTTACTAGGGACGGTTTAGAAAAGAAATACGGTACCGTGTCTGACATAGTACTCGAGCGTGCCGAAACCGAGCTGTCCGTTATTGAAAAAAGCGGCTTTGTAGAGTACTTTTTGATAGTTTGGGACTTTATTACTTATGCGGAGCAAAAAGGTATCGCGGTCGGGCCGGGGCGCGGAAGCGGCGTGGGCAGTATAGTCGCTTACGCTATAGGGATAACTAAGGTCGAGCCGCTGAAGCACGACCTGCTGTTCGAGCGTTTTCTTAATTCCGAACGCGTCAGTATGCCGGATTTCGATATAGACTTCTGCGTAGACCGCAGAGGCGAGGTTATAGAATACGTTATCGGGAAGTACGGCATAAATAACGTCAGTCAGATTGTCACCTTCGGTACGCTTGCCGCCAAGGCGGCGGTTAAGGACGTGGGCAGGGTTTTTGCCTATCCGTACGGCGACGTTAATAAGATAACCAAGGCCATTCCCGGGCTTATAGCCAAGGGTACGACGCTTGACGAGCTTGCCGGTAAGGTTAAGGACGCGGCAAAACCCTCGGCGGCGTTGCCCGAGCTTAAAAAAATGTACGACGACGATCCTATGGTAAAGCAAATAATAGATATGGCGGCGCAGCTTGAGGGCAAGCCCCGGCAAACGGGTATGCACGCGGCGGGCGTAGTTATTTGTAAGGACGACATATCCGACCATGTGCCTCTGCAAAAAAGCGGCGACGACGTTACGACGCAGTACGATATGATAGAGGTTGAAAAAATCGGCTTGCTCAAAATGGACTTTTTGGGGCTCAGGACGCTTACGGATATTCATAAGGCGCAGGAGCTTATTAAGAAGTCAAAGGGTATCGATATAAATTTCTATAATATGGAGTACGACGACAAAACGGTGTATGAGCTTATTGCGGACGGCGATACCCACGCGGTATTTCAGCTGGAATCCTCGGGAATGAAGCGGTTTATGCGGCAGCTGAAGCCCGATTGCCTAGAGGATATAATCGCGGGCGTTTCGTTATACCGTCCGGGACCTATGGACGAAATTCCCGCCTACGTTAACGGGAAAAACAATCCCGATACGGTAAAATACGACCACCCTATGCTCGAGCCTATACTCAAGGTTACCTACGGGTGTCTTGTTTATCAGGAGCAGGTTATGCGTATCGCGCGCGAAATGGGCGGCTATACCCTCGGCGGCGCGGACATTCTCCGCCGCATAATGAGCAAGAAGAAAAAAGAAGCTATGGCTGAGGAAAGGGTTAAATTCATAGCGGGCGCGGTGCAGAGGGAGGTATCGGCGGAAACCGCGGGGGTCGTTTTTGACAAGATAGCCAAGTTTGCCGAATACGCTTTTAATAAATCGCACGCCGCGGCGTACGCGTATGTGACGTATCAGACCGCCTATCTAAAAACCTATTATTTTGTAGAGTACATAACGGCGGTGCTTAATAACCGCATAACGAATATCAAAGAGCTTAAAAACTATCTTTATTACCTTAAAGAAAGCGGAATACAGGTGCTTCCGCCGGACGTAAACAAGTCGGAAACAATGTTTTCGGTGGAGGACGGCAAGGTGCGCATGGGACTCGCCGCCATAAAGAACGTCGGCATAAAAATCATGGAGATAATCGTATCCGAGCGCGAGCAAAACGGCGGATACCGCGATCTGGCGGATTTCGTCAAGCGTAACGGTTATGCCGGGCTAAATAAAAAAATGATGGAAAGCCTCATTCTCGGCGGCGGTCTGGATACCTTCGGGCGTCCGCGCTCGCAGCTTATGGCGGTCTATGAGGGCGTTGTCGATAAATACGCCGCGGACAGGCTTGCCGCAAGCCGCGGACAGCTGTCTTTTTTTGACGCGCTAAGCGACGGTAAAGCGGACGACGTAAAATACCCCGATATCCCGGAGTATGTCTCGGAACAAAGGCTCAAGCTTGAAAAAGACGTACTCGGCGTGTATGTGAGCGGACACCCGCTTGACGCGTATATAGATGAGCTAAAAAAATACGAGTACAGCACGAAGAATATACGGAAGTTTAACGACGGCGATACGCTGTCGGAGCCAGAGCTTGACGGGCTTGCCGACGGCGACATGCCGTCCGACGACGGGGTTGAATACCTTGCCGACGGCGCGCGCGTAACGCTC
>JAITNT010000141.1 GCA_031290295.1 Clostridiales bacterium | reverse complement strand
CTGTACGTCCATGAAAATCAGGTCGTAGGTACCCGGCTCCGACGCCGAAAACCGTGCCGCGCATTTTTCGCCGTCCTCCGCGTCGTCTATTACGACCAACGTATCGGCGAGCAGCTCGTGCAAGATTATTCGGTTAATGTCTACGTCCTCCGCCAAAAGTATGCGCTTGCCCGACAGATCGAGAGCTTGCTCGTCCGCGTATTTTCTGCGGCTCAATTTTTCGTCGGAGACGGGCAGGACGAGCGCAAAGGCAAATGTCGAGCCGACCTGCGGCGCGCTCGCAGCCGTTATTTCGCCGCCCATTTTTCGGACGAGGTTTTGGCTGATCGCCAAACCCAGACCCGTGCCGCCGTACCGCACGGCGATGTCCTTGTCCGCCTGCTCGAACGCCTTAAAAAGATGTCCCATTTGCTCCGGCGTCATGCCGATACCGGTATCTTTTACGGTGAATTTCAGCCCGGCTGCGCCGTTTTCCTCCGTAACCTCCGTCAAAAACGTGATCGTACCTCCGTCCGGCGTAAACTTGACCGCGTTACCCAAAAGATTAATCAGCACCTGCTTAAGGCGCAGCTTATCGCCGATCACGGCGGTTTCGGGCAGGTCGCGGCTGTTGTCGGCGAAAATAACCTTTTTTTCATTGCAGCGTTGCGAAATTATGTTGGAAACCTCCGTCATTGCCTCGCGCAGCCCAAAAGGCGCCGTTGACAGCTCGAACTTTCCGGATTCGATTTTTGACATATCTAATACGTCGTTCAGCACTCCGAGCAAATGATCGGAGGCGGCTATGATTTCATCTATCGTGGTCACGCTTTTTTCGGACTGCCCGGTAATCCTGCGGGCAATGTGCGACATTCCGATGATGGCGTTGAGCGGCGTTCGTATCTCATGGCTCATGCGCGCCAAAAATTCGCCCTTGCTCTGCGAGGCAACTCTTGCCGCCTCGGTCTGAAACTCCAGCTCCGCGGTACGCTTTTTGACCGTGCTTTCCAGCCTGCGGTTGACGTAGCGGTTGCGAAGAAGAAACAGCGTAAGCAACGCCAGCACCAGCCCCGCCGCGACGAGCGAGACGACGAAGTAGGGGATTTGCGCCTTTGCCATCGCGCCGCGGTAATCGAACACCTTCTGCTTCCACGCGTCCGCTATGTCGTCCGCGTCGATTACGCCTTGCGCCTTTGCGATTACGGAGCACAGCACGGTTTCATCGTTGTTAAAGCCGAATGACGAATCGTATGCGAAGTTAAACACGATATTTGCCTTGTAGCCGGGCTTCTCGAAGTAGTTCGTCATACTCAAAAGCAGATTTTGACTCGCCATCGCGTAGTCGATTTCGCCTTTTTCCAACGCGTCGAACATGTCGTTTACAGAAGCGTACTTCTTTGCGTGCTGGTGTTCCGGGAACCATGCGTTGAAAACCTCCTCGTACGCTGTACCGCCGGGCACGCCTACATTAGCGTAAAACACCTGCGTCGGACTGATTTTCTCGGTCTCCACCTTGGAAATGAGGGTATAATTATCGACGGCGTAGGGCGGAGACCAAATAAACCGCCCGATACGGTCGGTCGACGGTATCAGCTCGGTAACGAGCGAGATTTCCCCCGCTTCCAGCTTTTTGACGATAACCTCCCAGTTTTCGTCCGTCGCGCTGTCGATGACAAATTGCATTCCCGTCAGACCGCTGATTTCGTAAAGGATGTCCATGGCTATCCCTTGGAACGCGCGCTCCTGCGCGTTATAAAACGAGGTCGGATAATTGTCGAATTCCGCGCCGATACGGACGGGCGCGCCGTCCGAGCGATGCTCGCGGACGTAGGTCTTTTCTTCGGGGGTCAGTCGCGCAAAAAGCTTATGCCACAAATAATCGTTGTGCGAATTGTGGTACCATTTTGCAAGGTGAAAAATGAAATTCCTTTCCAGATATTTCTGTACGACGTTTATAAAGGGTCTCAGCTCCGGGTTTTTGGTCGTAAAGGATACGGGCGAGTAGACAAGGGGATAAAAATCCTCGGCGGTTATATCCGTATCCGCGTCGAACACGGCTTCAGATGGACCGTCCTCAAAAAACGCGTCCGCTGCGCCGTTGCGCAGGAGGGCGGCCGCGTCGGCTACGTCGTCGATGGATTTCACCGCGCTCATATCGATGTTTGCCGCGCCTATTGCCGCGACGATAGGCTCATAATTGCTTGTTCCGTCCAAAAACGCCAGACGGAGCGGTCTGCTTTTGAGAATAGCCGCGAAGCTTTCGCTGTCTATAAGCTTGAACACCTTGACCGTGCGCTCTACGATAGCGTCCGTCATAATGTAGCCTTCATCGTTGACGCGGCTTTCGGTTCTAGTCAAATCGCCCGCAAAATCTATGGAGCGATCGTTCAGCCCGTCTATGAGCGGCGTCCATTCGTACAGCGCCGGCGTGAATTTTATGTCGAACAGTTCGCTGAGATATACGCAAAAAACCGCGGAAAACCCGCCTATTTCAACGCCGTCCTCCCGCAAAAACGCTTCGCTGGACGGGTTTATGCCGTAAGTGAAGCCGTCCGTCCAACGAACGT
This sequence comes from Clostridiales bacterium, assembly GCA_031290295.1. GTDB lineage: Bacteria > Bacillota > Clostridia > Christensenellales > DUVY01 > JAITNT01. Next base: position 2,289 of record JAITNT010000141.1, on the reverse strand, counting down.
CCCGACGTATCGCCTCGACCGCCGCAATATCCGCGTCAGTAATACCCGGAATCTCCTTGTACGACGTGTAGAGCGGTATGTCCGATTCGCCGGACGCCGGGGCGCAACCGAAAAGCGTCGACGCAATGGCCGCCGACAGGATAACCGTAAGAATTAGACTTACCGTACGTTTTTTCATAATGCCCTCGCGACGTTTATATTTCCCACATAATAATACAACTTAATTTATTATACTACAAAATAATCAGGATAACAAATAAATAGAGAATTATTTTGTTCTATTGCAATTTTAATATAATGTAAATGCGTCAAATGCCAAAGTAAAAACCCGCGTTCAATACATTGGCAAATTTCGGTTGACAGGCACAAAAATAGTGGAGAAATACCGTGCACGGTATTTGCTTACAATCTTAATTGTAAGCAAAAAATTTCACATTACGGAGGAAAATTCAATGAAAAAGAACAAGCGTATTCCGATTCTGTCGCTTATCGGCGTGCTGGCGGTTGTCGCGGCGTTTACCGGCGTTCTTTTTTCGGGATTACCGATAACCGCAACGGCGGTGGACGTTTCGGAAATCAATACGCCGTATCCGTATAATCAAGCGGAGTTCGATAATTATACGGACAGTGACTTGCTGTATCCTCCGGCTTCGGGGCAGGCGGGACTCGGCATTAACGATTACAAAGGTCAACTGCTCGCAACCGGTTCCGCCGCAGAATATGGTCAAGAGCATGATATGATTGTCAGCATATCGTCGGATGACCCGATTATAAGAATTATTCCGCGCCGGTTGTTTGAAAGGCGCGGTACTTATTTACATATCGGTCGCGAATACGGTTTTTACGTTGAAACTACTCAACTGGATGATACTAATATATATGAAAATAAATCGGTTGTGCTTGTTTTCGATATTATTAAATATCCGCTTAATAACGGCAATTATCCGAGTCAATATGCAATTGAGATTAAGCCGGTTTTTGAATATACATACTATTATCTCACCGATAATAACAATTTTGCATCCGACAACGACGACCTGAAATACAATGCCGCGTCGCTATCGAGCGCGGTTGTCGCCGTTCCGGTCGTGGAGTGGCTAGATAATTCGCTTGTGTATTATTATCGTGAAACCAAAACGCATTTTCTCAAGGATATGTCGTTCGGGCTTTCGCTGTATAACGAGCAAGAGCTTAATATCGGCGACGGCGGGTACGATAAAAACGCGGACAACGGCTCGTTTATTACGCGGGCTAACGTGAATTTTTCCGGCGTAAGCAATCAGGCTTTGCTTGGTTCGTCGGTATTGTCTACCTTTAAGTTCGGTCTGGGTTTTATAAAATATGTTGGCGACGTCATATCAATTGCCGAATACGGTTACGAACTGTTTACGAACGAAGCAAATGATTTTAGAGGAAATGTTGGATACGGGGATTATTATAATACGCAATATTACAACTCGAAGGCTGAACAGCTGGCTCATTACGCTAATTTGAATAAGTCCGCCGTCGTGGAATTGTTGTCGGACGACCCTAGGCCGCTGCTGTTTGGCAGAACGCAAGAGAACAATTACGTTCGCGGAGTCTTTACGCTGGGAATGACGGAGGATTGGTATACGAGAACCATCGATACGGTTAAGCTTAGCGTAGTGACGGAGTCTACCAACTGGTTCACCGGAAATTCGGACATAACAAGCCGCACAACCGCAGAGCGCAGTGCGCGGGGAAATATAAGGACGCTTCAAGGCAAACCGATTACCCTTGAGTCGGCTAAAAGCTTTACGCTTCTGCCTAACGGGATAACCAAATTTGATTTTGCAGCCGAATATGCAAGCGATTATACGCTCGATATTACAAACGGGTCGCAGATGAGCGTAAAAATAGACAATGCCGCGGTTTCCTTTTCCGGCAATCAAACAACTAAGGCTTTGTCGGCGGGAACGCATGAAATTGAAATTCAGGGAAATAATGCTTCAAAGTTAACGTCGTCGATTAGTGTCGCGCCTAAAACGATTGCGGCAAGCACGGCAAATACATCGATAACAATTCCGGCATACGCAAATTATGCGGTTAAAATTACATCGCTTGCACAAGTGAAAGCATTGAGCACAAACATCTCGAGTGTGGTTATCAAAGCTATCTTTACTAATAATAGCTGGAGTAATTACGTTTTGTACGGCGCGATATCGCCGACGTCCAAATTAACGCACCCGTTTGTTCCGGGCAACTACTATGCCTTGTTAGAAAATAAAACGGCGTCAAGTATCGCCATTCCGTTTACGATTGCCGAGC
>JAITNT010000113.1 GCA_031290295.1 Clostridiales bacterium | reverse complement strand
GGTAAACAAACTGTGTTTGTCATTGCGAGGAGCTGAAAGCGACGTGGCAATCTAGAAACCGCCTGCTGTATGCGCGTAAGCAGACTGCGTTAGTCATTGCGAGGAGCTGGAAGCGACGTGGCAATCCGGAAACCGCCTGCTGTATATGGTAATGCGGAAAAGGAAAGAGGATAAAATTAAACCGGATTCCTACGGCGCGCACGCGCGCCTCTGAACGACAGAGAGGGCTAGTTTTAATTGTATGGGCGTTGAAAGCGTCGAAGAGATTCTTCGACAAGCTCAGAATGACATGATTTTGTTTATTTGCATTGTCTGCGGTTGAAAGTTACTCTGACTTTATACCGTACAATACAAATAAAACCCTATCAATGTCAATGCTAGCGCGCAGTCGAAACAAGCTTTAGCGCCGCTTGCAAGCCGCCCGGACACCGTGCAGTTGCTTCCCGCAAAATATAATATTAAGAGGATTCACATGGTCAGTATAAGAAACATTACCAAGATTTACGCCAAACAAACGGTAAAAGCGGTGGATAATTTATCGCTGGAGATAGGCGGCGGCATAATTTTCGGCTTTTTAGGCCCGAACGGCGCGGGAAAAACTACCACGCTAAAAATGCTTACGGGTATACTTCCGTTCACAATCGGAGAAATCCTCATCGACGGCGTCGATATAAGGCGTAATCCTATCGAAGCAAAGCGCAAAATCGGCTTCGTGCCCGATAATCACGCGGTATACGATAAGCTTACGGGCAGGCAATACATTAATTTTATGTCGGATATTTACAACGTCCCGGCGCTCGAACGCAAGGAGCGCGCCGACGCGCTTTTGGAAAGACTGCATCTTGCCAAGGATGCCGACGCGCAAATTTCCTCATACTCTCACGGCATGAAGCAAAAAATTTGCGTAATCGGCGCGTTAATTCATAACCCGTCGCTTTGGGTGCTCGACGAACCGCTCACCGGGCTTGACCCGCAGTCCTCTTTCGAGCTGAAGCAAATGATGCGCGAGCATGCCGACGCGGGGAATACCGTGCTTTTTTCCACGCACGTGCTCGAGGTCGCCGAAAAAATTTGCGACCGCGTAGGCATTATCGATAAGGGTATACTTGTAGGCGCGGGCAGCTTGGCGGAAATAGGCGGCTCGTTAGAGCGGTTTTTCCTGGATAAAACGACGGACGCCGCCGAAGCCGCCGCATCTCCTAAAGCTACGGTATCGTAATATGAAAGCATTTTTAATCCTTGTCAAGGTTCTGTTGATATCCCGGCTCAAGGGCATGTTCGACTCAAAGCGTTTCAAGTCCATGCTTGCGGCGTACATTGTGCTCGCGGTATTCGGCACGGGTATGCTTATCGCGTTAACGACGGGCGGCGCCGCACTCGGGTTTATAGGCGCGGATATTCTTGCCGAAATGTTGCTGCTGTATTATGTGATATGCAGTATGCTGACTGTGATTTTCGGGCTTGTGCCCATGATGTCGTATATGTACCACAACAACGACGGCGAGTTTTTGGCATCGCTTCCCGTTCCGGAAAACACGGTGTTTTTTGCCAAGCTGTTCACCGTCTATCTGTACGAATTTGTCACCGGCTTTTTCTTGATGTTCTTCCCTATGCTCGCGATGGGAATTACCGCGGGCGCCGGAGCGGTCTATTATATAGGACTGCTGTTCGCGGTAATTTTGGTGCCCGCTCTGCCGTTGTTGCTCACGTCTATTTTGTCGGTTCCGCTTATGTACGTTACGAGCTTTTTTAAGAATAAGGGCGTATTGTCCACCATAGTTTTCATTCTTGTTTTCGGCGTGATAATGCTCGTCTATTTTACGGGGATAGCCTCCTTTCAAAGACTCGGCTCGGCGGGTGAATTTAATTTTGAATCCGTTCCCGCGGTGTTTATAGAGGCGTCCGAATCCCTCAAAAAAATATTCTATCCGTTATATGCGCTCGCCGCGTTTGCGGGCGGTATGTACTTTGTCGGGCTTGATCCCGCGGTAAGCGCGGTCTTGTACCTCGTAATTGCGCTTGCAAGCTTCTTTGCTCTGGGGGCAATAACTATGCTTATTTCCTCATTCGGCTACAGGAGAGGGGTCTTAGGGCAGTTCGAGAACAAAAAGTCAGCCCCGAAAAGGGCGGGAGGTTACAAGGTCTCCGCGCCGCGCCTTGCGCTTATGAAGCGCGAATGGACGCAAATAATTAAGAATCCGTCCGTGGGCTTTCAGTGCCTGTTCGGCGTGGTAATTATGCCGATAATGCTGTTTGCGTACAGGTCGCTACTATCATTCGGGGCTGATGAGAGCGGCGAGGAGATATTATTCGATTTGTCCAAAATCATGGGCGTAATGTTTATGTGCATTTTTTGCGGCTCGCTGAACGTCGCCGCGATGACGCCCATTTCACGCGAGGGCGCGAATTTTTATCAGACTAAGCTTTTCCCGGTAAGCTATACCGAGCAAATACGGGCGAAACAGTTCGTTAACCTCATAATAGCGTACGCTTCCCTTGCCGCCGGCATGGCCGTGTTAATAACGCTGTATAGTTTGCGGCCATTCGAGGCGGTAATGCTGTTCATATTCGAGACGCTGTTTATTTACTGCTTTTCGTGCTTTGCGATGAGAAACGATATTGCGGGTCCTAAGCTTAACTGGACCGCTCCCGTAGAGGCTATCAAGCGTAACGCCAAGGTAACGACCTTTCAGCTTCTCTCCATGCTTGTCACGTCGGGTTTCGGTCTGTACTTCATTGCCGGGCTTATCGCATTCGTGTTTGTGCCGTTCGGAATTTGGGGCGACCTCATAACATGGCTGCCTCCCGTAATCGCGGCGGGAATTATGCTGCCCGTTTCGCACAAGGCGCTTTATAAAAATTTAGAAATAAAATACGAGGAAATCGAATTCTAGCCGACTGAATCGGGCTAAGCAAGCAAGGCGCTAGCTCGCCGCCCTTTACGGGCGGTTCAACTTGCGCGAAGCGCATTCGGGCGGACTGAAATGTTGGGTCGCTCCGCGTGACACCGTGCGAGCGGAAACGGGGGTGCGCGTATACAAACAGCGGTGGGTATTTTTTTAATTTGCGGCTTGCAATTTCATATTTTATGCTATTTTACACATTAAATTCTGCTGATTTTGTTGACAAATATTAAATAAAGCGGTATTCTTTAGCGGGATAAGTTAACGGGGTATAAATATGCGGTAAGCATGAACAACCCTTTTGTAACTTAGAAAGAATTATCCGCTTGCCGTCATTTTTTAATTGATTCTGATACAACATACTATTATGCTAAGAGATTGAGGGGGAAAACAGTCTTTGCGTAGAATGTCGTTGATTTTAATCGCGGTCGCTTTGTTGTTTGCCGTCTTGCTATGTGCTTGCGCCGATGAACACGAGGGGAGAATAACCGCAATCGCGGGAGTCGATACCGTCGTCATGGACGATATCGCGGTCGATTTGCCGCGCTTGGAGGTCGTGAGAAACGGTAAGAGCGAGGCGGCCGCTTACGACGAGTTTTGGTTTTTTGCAGATAACGTATATGTATCGGGCGGGCAATTGCGGGTAAAGGAAACGGCGCCGCTCTTGTTTGTCGACGCCCTAGCGGTAACCCTAAAAGCGGACGCAAGCATTGTGCGGACGATAGCCGTCGAACGAATTTACGTGCCGCTCGAGGCGGTTGTTTTGCGCGGAGATAAAGGCAAGGATTATTGCATTGTCGGCGAGACGTTAAAGATAAACTATACCCTCGTACCGGCTAACGCTTCGGAGCGGAACGTTGAATTTACGGTCGATAACGAGAGCGCAAGTATATCCGCCGATACGCTCGGGATTCCGGAGGATTTTCCGATAGAAAAAAGTCTGACGGTTACGGCGCGGGTTAACGGCGAGGTCTACGGGAGCATGGAGGTTGCCGCCAAAAAGCGCGCGGAGATAGCGACCGCCGCGCAGCTTGCCGCAGTTAGGCTAAAGCCCGGCGGCGATTACCGTTTGACGGCAGATATCGCGGACTTTGCCGGGTTGCAGACCGCGTTGCCCATTCCCGCGTTCTCGGGAACGTTTGACGGCGACGGACATGTAATTTCGGGCTTCACCCTCACCGTTCCGAACAGAAGCTATAACACGCAACAAAGCTTCGGGTTATTCGGCGAGCTGTCCGGTTCAGTCTATGACCTTACGTTAAGCGGCGAGATTACCGGCGCGGAGGTGCACGGCGGCAGTTGGGTTAACGTCGGTCTGCTTGCGGGGTACGCCGCCGCGGGCGTCGAGGTGCGGCGCGTAGCCGTTTTCGGCAGTGTGAGCGTACAACGGAATATGTCGCACATGGGCGGCTTGGTCGGCGTTTTGAGAGGCGTCGTTACCGACTGCGAAGCGACCGTTACGATAAACGGGTGCGGCAACATCGGCGGGCTGGTCGGGTACGGGGAGTACATGCAGGTGCTCGCTTCAAAGGCGGTCGGTTGTCACATCAACGCCAGCGTCGCTTACAGCAACCGTTCCGCCGGCGGGATTATTGGCTGCTCTTATAACGCCGCAATTCAATCGTGCCTGATACTGGGCGGCGCGGTCGCCTTTGTAGAAAGCAAGGGAATAGAAGCTAACGCTTTAAGCCCCGCTATAGGGTACATTGTCGGCAGGCTTGACGGCGGCAAGGTGATTTCGGTAGGCAGGGATAACGAGTCAAGGCTGCTGTCCGGCTCCCTTATGAACGGTAAGGGAATGCTCGGCGCGGTCTATAACCAGCAACAGCATTTTGGAAACGGTCCGTGGGGTTTTGCGGGCAAAATCATGAACGCTCCCTATATCCGGTAAAGGTTGAGCGCATGTTACAAGCGATAAACATTTCAAAAACATATCATGCAAGCAAGGGCGAGCGTTGCGCCGCCGTCAAAAACATAACGCTCGCGCTGCCCGATACCGGTCTGGTGTTTATCACCGGTAAAAGCGGGAGCGGCAAGAGTACGCTGCTTAATTTGCTGAGCGGAATGGATATGCCGGACGGCGGCGACGTCGTCGTCGAGGGGCGCTCTACAAAGGATTTTTCGCCGTCCGAGTTTGACGGCTACCGCAACACCTACGCGGGGTATATCTTTCAGGATTTCGGCATTATCGACGAGTTTAACGTAAGGGAAAATATCGCGATTTCGCGGCAATTGCAAGGTCGGGCGGCGACTGCGGAGGCTGTTGCGGATGCGCTTGCGCCGGTAGGACTGACGGGATACGGAGAAAGGCGGGTGCAAGAATTATCGGGCGGGCAACGGCAGCGCGTGGCGATCGCGCGCGCCTTGCTCAAAAACCCCAAAATTATATTTGCGGACGAGCCGACGGGCAGCCTGGACGCGGACACCGGCAAGCAAATCTTCGAGCTGTTCCGCGAATTATCCCTGACGCGTTTGGTGGTTGTCGTGAGCCACGATACCGACAGCGCGCTAATCTACGGTGACAGGCTCATTACGCTCGCGGACGGCGAAATCGTTTCGGACAAGGTCAAGACGGCGAAGCTGAATCTGGCGGCGCTAAAAGCCGAATACCAACAAAAGGTAGACGCGTCCTTTTCGGAGGCGGGCGGCGCGCGGAGCATTGCCGAGAACGGTTGTGCGGACGACTCCGTAACTTGCTTGCAAGGGTTACATGGAGTACGACGCCAAAAAAAATGTCCGCAAGCTCCGGGGAATACCTTTTATTACGCCGACCAAGCCAAGCTGCCGCTGCGGCAAGCCGCCAAAATCGGTGTGTCGGGCTTGGCTAGAAAAAAGGTGCGGTTCGTTTTCACGGTATTGTTGAGCGTGATAGCGCTCGCCTTGTTTTGCGTCGCCGATACCATGCGGAGTTATTCGATAGAAAACGCCTCGCTGAACACCTTCGGGAAGCTTGGGATTAACACCCTGCTGGTCGCTAAAACGCAGTCCGTTTTGCAGGAGAACGGCGAAACGAGAGATATTGCGGCGGAGTTTTCTGCGGGCGATATCGCGGGGCTGTCCCAAAGCGTTTCCGCGCCGTTCAAATCGTTGCCCGTAGATATCAGACTGCCGACGCAAACCGAGATACCGGAATCGGAGGCGGTTTTTGAAAATCGGATAAGACTGCTTGTTGAAAGCCCGCGGGCAATCGCAGAGGAAACGTTAAAGGGTTTCTATAACGCGACGTTGGTCGCCGGCAGATATCCCGGCGCGGCGGACGACGCCGTGGAGATTCTTATTTCCGATTACCTTGCCGACTGCGTGATGACATACGGCGGTGTGTTCGGTGAAAAAACCGTCTATCCTAATGTGGGGTACGACGAGTTATCGGGCGCGGGGCTGGAACAGCAGGGCGTCGCGTTCAAAATCGTGGGGGTGTTTTCCACGGATTACAAGACGGGGCTTGCCGACGGAAAGCAATCCGCCAGAGGGCGGTTCAGCCTTGAAAGCGTCTACGGGGCGTGTCTTGCGGAGGGCGGCGCGGTTCAAAACTACCTTGTCAAGCAACCGATATTTCCGTCCGCCGCGTTTATCGGGGAGAACGACGATAACGCGGTTAATTGGCAATTTACCGTTATCGGAGCGGCAACCGTCGCCGCGCTTACGGAATCCGCGACCCTTATGCGGATAAAGTATGCCGACGGGTACAACGCGGAACACACGCTTGCGGATAATGAAATCGTGATAGGGTTTTCCGTGCTTAACGAGATGCTGCGGCACGGTTCGGACGCGCAGGGCGAGCCTGTTTTTACTTTTGAAGGTATGACGGCTTCCGATTTTCAGCGGCTGCGGCTGCGGTTTACGCAAGGGGCGTACGAAAGAACGCCGGCGCTTGAAAACGCGCGTATTATCGCAGTTGTGGACGACGGTCTTACGCCGCAGCTTGAAAGCGTACTCGTCGTTACGGAACGGGTCAAGGCGTTGTGCGTTGCGGACAGCCTGGCGACGTTCGCGTTGTTCGCCCCGCTCCCCGCTAAGCGCGCAGAGCAGCGTAAGCTGCTTAGATATTTAACCGACAATCACTTCGGATATTCCACCTACGCGACCCCGGATTTGAAGGTTATGGACACTCTTTTTTCTATGCTCGAAAAAATCCTCGGCGGGGCGAGCGTAGTGCTGTTTTTGTTTGTAGCCGCGCTCATTTTTAATTTCATTTCGTCCGGTATAAGCGATAAAAGCCGCGAAATAGGCATACTGCGCTCACTCGGCGCGCGTGGAAAGGATACCGCCCTGATTTTCTTGGTGCAGGGCGCAATCATTGCCGCGGTCGACATCGTGCTCGCAAGCATTCTTTCCGTAGCGGGTGTGCTGGTTGTGAACGCTTCGTTGACAAGTAATTTTACCACTGTGCTTTCCGTGCTGTCGCTTAATCCGCTATCCTTCCTCTATACGGCGCTCAGCTGTATATTCATAATTCTCGTTTCGAGCCTGATTCCGCTGGCTAAGCTGATTCGCCTGCGTCCTATAGACGTGATCAAGTCCGTTAATTAAGTCCCGCGGTCGATTTTCAGTTTTGCCGGAAGAGGTTCGGCAATATTTTCAGAGTTACGAATGAATAATTTGCAAAACGCTTGCGCGAAAATCAAGGAAAATCAAGAAAATTATAAAATCAAGCGTAATTTTGTTGACGAAAAAAAATTAATGTATTAAAATAATATAACAAAATAATCCGAATAGCGGTTGGGAGGCGAATTTTCAGATGTCTACCGTCAGAGTTAACGACAGAGAGAGCATTGACGACGCAATTAAGCGTTGGAAGCGTAAATGCCAAAAAGACAACATTATGGGCGATCTCCGCCGCAAGGAGCAATACGAGAAACCAAGCGTCCGCAAAAAGAAAAAAGCGGAAGCGGCAAGAAAGAGAGGCTCGTCCCGCGCATAATTTGCAAGGGGGGTTTCAATAAATTTTTTGAGAGGCAAGGGTGCTGATAAACGGGTCGGCATCCTTGTTTCTTTTTGTTACGGTTTTACGCTCGCGCTAGGGGCGCGTGAGGGGGCAAGATAATTGTACGGGGCGGTGAAAATGGGGGGAGTGAAAGAGGATGAAATTAAACCGGATTCCTACGGCGCTAACGCGCCTCCGAATGGCAGATAGGGGGATTGCCACACTTCGGCTTCGCCTCGTTCGGAAAGCGATGATTAAGTATCTTGCGGAAATTACCGACGGTTTCTTCGCTAAGGACAATGGCGGCTTTAACACGCGCACAGTATATTCCCGTATACATTGCATTAGCCGCACACAATATAAACAAACAATATCCATGTCAAATCTATCGCTTGTCGAAGAATCTCTTTACCGCTTACCAATCATTTACTTGTCCTATTTCCTTCTATCGCCGCTTTCAACGCTGCAATTTATTTATCGTTTTTCTCCGCTTTGGTCGGCTTTCAACGCCCGTAGCCGCAACGTCAGTTAAGGTGCGGGTAAAATTGGCAAAAAGAGGGGGCTGTATTTTGCGATACAGCCCCTCTAATGTTATTGTGCGATTCTTATTCCTCCGACTTCTTATCGTCGGCTTCAGTAACGGATTCCGTGGATTCCGTGGATTCCGCTTCCGCAACGGGTTCGGTTTGTTCGGCTTCCGCAACGGGTTCGGTTGTTTCTGTTTCCGCTGTAACCTCCGCTTTCACTTCCTCGGCTTTAACTTCCGGTTCTGAAACGGATTCCGCTTTCACTTCCTCGGTCTTAACTTCCGGTTCTGAAACAAGTTCCGCTTTCACTTCCTCGGTCTTAACCTCCGGCTCCGCAACGGGTTCCGGCTTAACTTCTTCCGCCTTGATTTCCGGCTTGACTTCGGGTTTACCTTCCTCGGCTTTAACTTCCGGTTCTGAAACGGATTCCGCTTTCACTTCCTCGGTCTTAACCTCCGGCTTGACTTCCTCGGCTTTCACCTCGGGTTTAATCTCCGGCTTAACCTCGGGTTTAATTACGGGCGTTGCCGGCTCCGGCTTTACCGTTTCGGGTTCAACCTCGGCGTCGACTAACGGCTCCGCGACGGGCGCCGCAGGCTTAGGGCGGGGCTTCCGTTCCGCCGCAGGCTCGGCGGTGTCGTCCGTCAAAGGCTCGGTTCGGTCGGGACGCTTAGATTCCGTCGGCGTTTCCTCAAAATCGTCGGACGCCTTGACGGCTCTCGCGTCTTTTTTCATTCGTGCGAGCGTTGTATTGCGGTCATATGTTATAGTCGCCGCCTTGAAGTGCTTTGTACGCATTTCTAAAAGCTTGCGGATTACTATCAGTATAACGGCGAGAATCAAAGCGAACGCAAACGCCGCCGACGGAATAACCCACCAGTCGATAGGGGTTTTGGGAGTTTCCTCGACGGTGTCGCCGGTTTCCGCCACCGCCGCGCCGATGTTAATGATATTGGTGGGCGCGGTTTCGTCCTCCTCTACCTCGAGCTTGTTGGCGTACTCGTTGAATGCCGTAGCGTCGATTTCGGCTACCGCAATATCGTCTATTATTACGCAGCCCGTCGTGCGGTTGGCTTTTTTATCGGAGTTGCCGAGCATAACCTGAATATTGTGACCGTCCGCGACGGGAGAGGTGTCGCCCGTGTTATTGATTATAAAGCTGTATTCGACGTAGCCTACGTTAAAGAGAACGGACTCCGTTCCCACGGTGCGGTACTCGACAAGCGTATTTTCGTTGAGATCCTCGAGGAAGTATTCGGTGTTGATGTTGGTAAATACGTTCTCGCTGTCAACCGAAATTGTCGCGCCCTTGCCGACGGGGATTCCGATAGTTTTTACGCGCAGGGTAAGCTTGTAATATTTGCCCGTAGCGTAGGTTACCGGGAAAGCGTAACGGTAGCCGAACGCCGTTTCTACCGCGCTGAAAATAACGAGCGAGGGACCGGTAACGTTGTCCGCGCCTATCTGCGCCTTGGTAAGGTGACCGAGACTGCCCGCATTAAAGTTGTCAAGGTCAATAATGCCCGCGGTAACGTTATTAATATCGACGGACGTAAGACTGCCGGTAACGGGCGTCCACTGCGACGGAGCTTTTACTGCGCCCGTACCCGTGCCCGCGAAGCTTATGAGATTGAAATCATAACGCGCGGAATGCGCGTTCCCGAGCACGGCGTCAAACGCCGCCTCGTCGGAGGTTACGCTCAACGCGTTGTCGACAAATAAATGTCCGCTCGCGCCCTTGCCGCGCTCGCTCGTCCCAAGACCTATAGTAAGCGTTACCGATTCTCCAACCCAGTCGCCCTTTATGACGAAAGAGTAGTCCGTCAATATGCCGTTAGTGTTTATATCCGGAATATTAGCGATAGTGTTATTCGAGGATACGAGCGACAGATAAGCCGCGCCCGACTCCAAAAGGGTGGCAAGGCTT
>JAITNT010000024.1 GCA_031290295.1 Clostridiales bacterium | reverse complement strand
CCTATCGGCGAGGAGGAGGACAGCCACCTCGGGGACTTCGTACCCGACGATAACGCCGTAAGCCCCGCGGAAATGGCGGAGCGCGTGGACGTGCGCGAAAGGGTGCGTACCGAGCTTCAAATCCTCACGGCACGCGAACAGCAGGTTCTGCGCTTGCGCTACGGCATTTATGACGGGCATCCCCGCACCCTAGAGGAGGTGGGCAAGGTGTTTAACGTAACCCGCGAGCGTATACGGCAGATAGAGGCGAAGGCGCTCCGCAAGCTGCGTAATTTGTCTAAGAGCCAAAAGAAGCTCAAAAACCTTAATCAGTAATGCTTACAAAAAGATTGGACGCCGTATGCGGACTTGTTCCGTACGGCATACGCGCCGCGGCGGATATAGGCTGCGACCACGGCTATCTTGCCCGCGAGCTGATAATACGGAAAGGCGCGGGTAGGGTTATAGCGACGGACATAAGCGAGCCGTCCCTGGAAAAAGCGCGCAGGCTTGCGGAGCGCCACAATATCGCCGACAGAATGCCCGCGCGCGTTGGCTTCGGCTTAAGACCCGTCGCGGCGGGCGAGGCGGATCTCGCGGTTATCGCGGGCATGGGCGGCGGCGAAATAATAAGCATTTTGTCTGACCCGGAGCGGCGAGACGGGATTAATAATTTTATTCTGCTTCCGCATAAGGACGCCGAGAGGTTAAGGCGGTACCTAATGACGCGATACCTCATAGCGCGCGACATGACGGTGGCGGACCGCGGTAAATTCTATGACCTCATGGAGCTCAGCCCGGGCGTTACGGTCTTGAGCGAGCGGGAAATAATGTTCGGGCACAGCGATTTGAAGGCGCCGTCCGCAGATTTTATTAACAGGCTGCGCAGCGAGCTTAGGCGCGCCGAGGAATACGGCGCGCGCGCAAGCGGCGAACGCGCGGAATATTTTGCCGGCAGGGCAAGGACTATTAAAGATATATTACAATTATAGACGGAGGATATTATGTCAAAATTCGAAGGGATATTAAGTTATCAAAGGCTTGACGCCCGCTTGCGGGAGTTAGAAAAGGAGATTGAAAAAAGCGAGGACTACAAGAGAGCCACAGCCGCTAAGGAGGCTTATTCCGACGCTAAAAAGCGCGCCGAGATAAGCGAGCAAAGGGCGGGCGACGTAGTCGCGCATTTTGACAAGCTCGGTAATATTTACGCCGACACTCTCAAAAGACTCGAGGAACTGGAGCTTAACGTATTGCCGAACGGGCTTACCGAGGAGAACGCGGAAAAATACAAGACGCAGATTAATAAGCTGAACGAAAGGCTGTCCGCAATCGAAAAGGAGCTGAACGCGATAGGTCAGCGCAACGACGAAATAGCGCGTATTAACGAGGACGCGCGTAAGAGCGGTACGCGCAGCCGCGGGGTTTTCAACGAATCGAAGGAGAAATTCGAGGCGTTCAAGAAGGAAAGGGAGCCGACTATGGACGAGCTGCGCGCGCAGCTCGACAAAATGAGCAAGGGAATAGACAAAAAGCTGTTCGACGCTTATCAGGCGCTGCGCAAGGACAGGGTGCTGCCCGCGTTCGTTACTCTGGAGAGACCTAATTCGTGCAGCGGCTGCCGCATGGAAATTTCCATGCAGTCCGTAAGCAAGCTCAAAGCCGACGGTACCGTTGAATGCGAGAACTGCCGCAGAATTATATATTCCTCCGACGGCTGAAGATACCGTCTAAGTAGTTGTCGGGATTAATTGCCCGTCGGAGGCGTTGGCTTTTTTTGTCTGCGGCGCGTCCGGGCTTTCACACGTTATTTGGCCGCCGGAGCGCGGCGGATTGGAGGAGTATAATGAGAGAGGCGCGTTTTTTGATAAGGGGGTTTTTTAGGTGAGAGAGGTTAGACATCTTAATTTTGATTGGAAGTTTTCTCCCGTTTTTTCGGACGAGTACATATTGAAGGGGCTTCCGGAGACTTGCGAATCGGTGGATATTCCGCATACCGTCAAGCAGCTTGCGCCTGCATATTTTGACGAACGCGATTATCAAATTGTGTCGGCGTATTACAAGGAGTTTATCCTTGACGATATTACCGCGCGCAAGCGGGTGACCCTGCGCTTCGAGGGCGCGGCGGTTTCGTGTGAAATTTACTGCAACACCATACCGTGCGGCGGTCACGCGGGCGGCTACACGCCGTTCGAGATAGACCTCACGCCTTACACACGCCCGGGGACTAACGGCATATTGGTCAAGCTTGACGGACGCGAGGACGCGGCCGTACCGCCGTTCGGAGACGTCGTAGATTATCTGTGCCTTGCGGGTATTTATCGCGAGGTTTCGCTTGTTATTACGGACGAAAGCTATATTTCGGACGTTTTTATGCGTTCGGAGTCGCTGCTTACCGACACACCCAAGCTTATCGCGTCGGTTGAGGTAAACGCGCCGTCGGGTACGCTTACGGCAGAGGTTTTTTACGGCAAGCGCAAGGTTTTTTCCGGCGTATTGCCCGCTTCGGAGAAGGTTGAGTTTACCGCGGAAATGCGCGGCGCGCTTCTGTGGGATTTGGACAACCCGCGGCTTTATGACGTTACGGTGACGTACAGGGACGGCGACGGCGTCGTTATCGACGTGTTTAACGGCAAGCTCGGCTTCCGCGAGGCGGTGTTCAAGGCGGACGGGTTTTTCTTAAACGGCAAAAAAATCAAGCTTAGAGGGCTTAACAGACATCAATGCTATCCGTACGCCGGTTACGCTATGCCGAAAAGCGCGCAGGTAAGCGACGTCAGGATTTTGAAGGATAAGCTGGGTTGTAATATTGTGCGCTCGTCGCACTATCCGCCCAGCAAGCATTTTATCGAAGCGTGCGATGCTTTGGGCTTGCTTGTTTTTGAGGAAATTCCCGGTTGGCAGCATATCGGGGACGACGCGTGGCGGAAGCGTTCGCTCGAGAACGTCCGCGCCATGATTTTGCGCGACCGCAACAATCCGTCCGTCGTACTTTGGGGCGTGCGAATCAACGAATCCCCGGACAACGACGCTTTTTATGCGGAAACGAACGCGGTCGCGCGCGGTCTTGACCTGACCAGACAAACCGGCGGCGTGCGTAATTTTTCTTTCAGCCGTTTTTTTGAAGACGTTTATACGTATAACGATTTCAGCTTTGACGGCGTCGGCGCGCCCCTGCTCCCTAAGCGGCGCGTCACGGAACGCTCCGCGCCGTTGCTCGTAACCGAATACATGGGGCATATGTTCCCCGTCAAAGCCGCCGACCCCGAGAACGTGCGCGCGGAACACGCCGTGCGCCACGCCGCCGTGCTATCCGCCGCCGCCGCGTCTAAGGATCATGTCGGCTGCATCGGCTGGTGCATGGCGGATTATCCTACGCATAAGGATTTCGGACATCAGGACGGCGTTTGCTATCACGGCGTAACCGATATGTTCAGAATGCCCAAGCTCGCCGCCGCCGCGTACGCTATGCACTATACGCGAATGCCCGTACTGGAGGTCGCTTCCTCGCTCGTTTGGGGCGAAAACCCCGAGGATTTGCCTAAGGCCGCGCCTATTTTTTCTAACTGCGACGAAATAAGGGTGTACCGCGGCGGAGAGTATCTCGAGACCCTATACCCCAAAGCGGCGGGTGTGCCCGGAACGGTATATTTTACGGACTTTTTCGGACCCGAGCTTGCTAACAAGGAGGGCATGACCAAAAGACGGGCGGCGCGGTTCAGGAGCGTTTGGCGCGACGTGCTTAAATACGGCTTGCGGCGGCTGCCGTTCGGTACGAGGGTCAAGCTTGCCGATAAGAAATTCCGTTCGGACGCGATAGCCTGCGCGGTAAAGTATATTAATATGAACGGCGTGTATGAATTTAAGGGTTATCAAAACGGCGCGCACGTCTGCACCGTGACCAAAGCGCCGGTAAGAAGCAAGCATTTGGAGTTTCGCGCGGACAGCGTCAAGCTTATTCACGGCAAAACCTACGACGTTACGCGCCTGACGTTCAGAATGCTGGACGAGTCGGGCAATTTGCTCTCGGCGGCAAACGACGTCGTAACGGTAAGCGCGGGCGCGGGGCTTTCGGTTATCGGGGATGCCGCGGTGCCGCTCGCGGGCGGCGTTCGCGCGGTTTGGGTCCGTACTACGGGCGTTTTGACAAAAAGCTCGGTAAAATGCGAATGTAACGGCGTCGTTCAGACAATAGACGTCGATATTAAATCGGAGGAATAAACATAATTATGGCTAAAAGCTTACAAGAACGGTTTGTCGACATTTACGGTGCGGGCGGAGTAATCCGCGTGTTTGCCGCGCCCGGACGCGTCAACCTCATCGGCGAGCATATCGATTACAACGGCGGCTGCGTATTGCCGGCGGCGCTTACGCTGGACACCAAAATCGCCATTCGCCTAACCGGCGGCGATACGGTGCGGCTTGCGGCGACGACGCTTGCGGACAGGGTATGCCTGGATATCGACCGCCTTAACGATTACCGCGGGCTTAAATGGGGCAACTATCAGGCGGGCGTGCTTCAAATGCTTACCGAGGACGGCATAACGATAAGGGGCGCGGAGCTTCTCTACGACACCGATATACCTTTCGGGGCGGGGCTTTCAAGCTCGGCGTCAATCGAGGTCGCTACGGCGTATGCTTTTATTACGCTTCATAACGAAAGCGAGGGCGTTGCGTCTTCTATCGACCGCACTAAGCTCGCGTTGCTTTGTCAACGAGCCGAGAACGCTTACGCGGGTGTAAATTGCGGTATCATGGATCAATTCGCCTCCGCTAACGGCAAGGCGGACAATGCGATTTTGCTTAACTGCTCGACATTGGAATTCAGGCATATACCTATCCGGCTCGGAGATTACCGCCTTGTCGTGGCTAACACGAATAAGCCGCATTCGCTGATAGCGTCTAAATATAACGAAAGACGTTCGGAATGCGAGGAGGCGCTTGCAGACTTGCGCGCCGTTTTGCCGGCTCTCGGCAGCTTGTCGGAGCTTACGGAGGAGGACTTCGGGAACTACTCCGGCGCGATTCAAAGGGAGGTCGTTCGCAAACGCGCCGAGCACGTAGTGACGGAGTGCGCCCGCGTAACAGCCGCCTGCGCCGCGCTTGAGGGCGGTCACATTCTTACCTTCGGCAAGCTGCTTAACGCGTCGCACGCGTCGCTCAAGGAGCTTTACGAGGTGACGGGCGCGGAGCTTGACGCGCTCGCGGAGAGCGCGCAAAAAACGCCCGGCTGTATCGGCTCGCGCATGACGGGCGCGGGCTTCGGCGGCAGCACCGTGTCCGTAGTGCTAAAGAGCGAAATCGAGAGCTTTATAAAAACCGTAGGCGCCGCGTATACGAGGGCGACCGGGTATACCGCCGCGTTTTTTATGTCGGAGATAGGCACGGGTGTCAGGGAGTTAAGAGGGTAGAATTAAAAAGGATTGCCGCGTCGCTAAAGCTCCTCGCAATGACGAAAATTGGCTTGTTTTATTTGTATTTGGTGCGGGTAGCACGTACGATGTTTCGACCGCACGCTCAACATTACACATTGATAGGTTTTATCCGTTTTCTGTTTTTTTTGTGATTTTGAAGCTCAACCGAAAAATTCTTGCGTTTATGAAAGTTTTTCCTTTTGTATCTAAACAAATGCGGGACGTTATAATTCTTGCGGTTTTACATATATTATCTATGTTTAGCAATTATTAAAAAGAGAATTAAAATTTTGGAGCGGACAGGAGATGTATCTAAACAAATTTCGGATAACGGACTTCAGGTCGGTAGTAGACACAGGGTGGATAGAGTGTCAGAGCGTGACGGCGTTTGCGGGAGAGAACGAAGCG
>JAITNT010000021.1 GCA_031290295.1 Clostridiales bacterium | reverse complement strand
TTTAATGGAAATAAGCAAGAAATCGCCGACGCATTGTTGCAAGTAAACTTTCAAAACCGTAATGAGATTAACTATAAATATTGTGATGATAAAGATCATATATTTTTGAATGATCTAATTGATAATACAGATATAAGATTTTTTGAAAAAGCGTCGTTTGTTAATACTCAAAACGATAAAATAAGCAGTAATTTTTTGCAAGAATTCATTATCGCCCATCCCGAGAGATACGATATACATAAAGTCCTATTGGATCACGGGTTGCGGTTGGGTAGTGTAGCGTGTGAATGTGAATATTATAGGGGCGATACTCTGAGTCCGATTATAACTCATATTTTAAGAAATCAAATTATGATTTTGCAGAAAATAAATGGAGAAATGTAATACGCAATACACCGCTTTTGATATAGAGTGCGCGCGGTGCTATAAAAACGACACTCCTATATGCGAATTCGGATATGTCGTTTTTGACGACAGCTTCGATATAATCGAAAAGGAGAACATTATTATTAACCCGAAAGGCAAATTTAAGCTGACTGGGCGCAAAGGGCGCGAGGACGTAATCTTAACATATTCTAAGGCACATTACAAAAAACAGCCTTACTTTTACGAATATTATCAAAGGATTAGAGATCTGCTGGAATGTCCGAATCGGATTATTCTAAACCACGCCGTAAGACATGACATAGGTTATATAAATTTCGAGACAAAGCGCTATAAGCTTGCGCCGATCAATTTTAAGGCATACGATGCGGATATTATTCTTAAACTATACGAAGCAAAGACGGGTGAAAAAATGAAATGGTCGTATATCGAAGCGCGTTTTGAAGGGTCGGGGCTTATGAAGCATAGGGCAGTTGACGACGCACACCTAGTAATGCTTTGTGTACAATCTGTTATGACGGGGCTTGCCATATCGTTTCAAGAATTGACGAGGAATGCACCCATTGAGAACATGGACGGAGAAATAGTAAAGCCCATACCAAAAACAGCTAGGTAACTGCCGTATCATCAAAATTCGGAAAGGCAAGAGGACAAGAGAATATTGGTAAGCGGTGAAGAGATGTTTCGACTACGCTCAACATGACAGAGAGGTGGGGTTTTGATTGTATAGTGTACGGAAGAACAATGATAACCCGCACCGCAAGCGAGCGCCCCGCGAAGCGCGCGGGCGACTCGACCACGCGCAGTAACGTGTACTAGGTAGTAACCCGGCAAATTGTTCAGCCGCTCTTTTTTGCCGCCCGGTCGGGCGGCAAAAAAGCTTTACGGCGGTTATACTGCGCGCTCTTTTTTGCCGCTTAGGCGGAAGAAAAAAGCTTTGACATATACGATTATTACGATTATGTCGGCAAGCCTATCGCTTAAAACTAAATTTCATCGGGGATTAGCTTTCGTTTATATTAATGTAATTTGCGGATGCATAGCCCGTGATTCCGTTATAGTTTACTTGATAGAAGCCGCCGCCGGAGCCGATTATCACAAGCTGTCCGCCGCGCGGCAGGCTTCCCGTTACCGGGAACGTCGTCGCGGGACCGGCGCGCAGATTCAGGTTGCCCGAGGCGGTGTTTACCGTGCCCGTAAGGGCGGAAAAAGGCAGGGACGGGGTATTGCAGACGCAGAGATATTTGTCGCTTACATAGCCTTCGGCGGAGTTATGACGGATTTTTATGAAGCCGTTTACGCTGTCCGAGAGGACTATTACTTGAGTATCTTTCGGGAGCGAGAACATTACCGTGCCCGAGGGCGAGGTGCGCACGTTGAGATTTGCGTTTTCGGTGCATACCGTGCCGTAGGCGAGTCCGGCGTAGGTAAAATTATTGCCCTTGACGCTGCCGGTTACGCAAGGCGGTATGTAGGTTTGCTTGCCGAAATAGCGGCATATAGATTGCATGTAGTTTTGAGCGATTGCCTGAATATTTTGGTGAAGCCATTCCGCATCGTCAAGATTATCGTGAAAAGCCGTTTCCGCGATGACGGCGGGCGCCGTCGTACGGTTAAGCTCATAAAGCCCGGACGTGGGAAAGATATTCACGCGGTCGGGCAGAGGATAAATATTCTTGATGTTCGCCGCAAAATCCTGGGCGGCGGTTCTTCCGCGGACGCTGTTCGTATAATAATAGTAGCGGCTGCCCCTGGCTCTGCCCGCGGTCGCCTCGGGCGAGGCGTTCGAGTGCAACGCAAAATGCAGATCGACCGGCAGACGGTTAGAGTCCGCGACGATTTGCGCGAGCGTCATGCTCAAATTGTCGCGACGGTAGCTTATTCCGTTAATCGGGAAAAGCGGCGCCATGGCGTCGGCGACGTGGTTCATGTGGATTGCTTCGGAATCGCCCAGAATGCAGGGATTCCACGTCTGCACCGAGGGGGACAGATAAACAGTTGGCATATGTATTTCCTCCGTTTTTTACCATATTATGCAAAAACGGAGAATAGTGTTAAGAATTATCACAGCAAAGAAAAGCCCCTTGGGTTTTTCTCGGCTGTGAAGAGGGGACAAGCTAAAAGCTAAACCAAAATGTTTATCAGGCGCTTAGGTATTATTATTACTTTTTTTACGGACCGCCCCTCGAACAGCGGCGCTATTCTTTCGTCCGACAGCGCGAGGCGTTCTATTTCCGCGTTGTCCGCCGACGACGGGACGGTAAGCCTGGCTTTCAGCTTGGAATTTATTTGGACGGCGTATTCCGTTTCGTCGCGCACGAGCTTGGCTTTGTCGACCTTAGGGTAGCCGGAAAGGAATACGCTTTTTTTCGCGCCGTAACGGGCGAACAATTCCTCCGAGAAATGCGGCGCGTAGGGCGCGAGCAGTCTTAGCATGTCGGTTATTACTCCGCGCGTGAAGCCCGCGTTAACGGCGGGCGCGTTCTCATACTTGTTTACGGCGTTTAGAAGCTCCATAAGCCTGGCGATCGAGGTGTTGAAGCTGAAAGCCTCGGTATCCCGCGTTACCGCGCCTATCGCGTAATTCAGAGCGTAGTCAAGCTCTTTTTCCGCGGCGCCGTACCCGTCGCCCGTATCGCCCGCGTCTAAAAACTTGACCGCGACGCGTTCTACGCGGTCGAGGAATTTGACTATAGATTTTATACCGTCGTCGCTCCACGGACCTCCGTCGGTATAATTGAAGCCGAACGCAAGGTACAGCCGCAGCGCGTCCGAGCCGAATTTGGAAACGTAGGTGTCGGGATTAGCGACGTTGCCGCGGTTTTTGCTCATTTTGAAGCCGTCGACGCCTAAAATCATACCCTGATGCAGCAGCGACTTGAAAGGCTCGCCGAAGCTTAAATAGCCGAGGTCGCGAAGCGCCTTGGTAAAAAACCTTGCGTAAAGCAGATGCATACAGGCGTGCTCCGCGCCGCCGACGTATTTGTCGACGGGAAGCATTGCGTCTATTTTTTTCTTGCTAAAAGCCGCTTTTTTGTTCTTGTTGTCGGGATAGCGCAGATAATACCACGACGAGCACACAAAGGTGTCTAAGGTGTCCGCGTCGCGCTTGGCGGGACCGCCGCATACGGGACACGTTGTGTCGATATAACCCGCGTGGCGGAGCAGGGGGGACTGACCGTCGGGCGTGAAGTTCACATCGTACGGGAGGGTTATCGGAAGCTGCTCCTCCGGAACGGGAACCGCGCCGCAATGCCCGCAGTGTATAATCGGTATAGGACAACCCCAGTATCTTTGACGGCTTATCGACCAATCGCGCAGACGGTAGTTGGTTTTGTGACCGCCCGTGCCGTCGGCCGCTAGGCGGTCGAGAATGCGCGCGCGCGCGTCCTCGCTAGTAAGACCGCTGTAAACGCCGCTTTCGGTAAGTATGCCGTCCGAGGTGCAGGGCAGCTCGGAAAGCGCGCCGTCGGGCGGATTGATAACCCTTTTTACGGGCAGTCCGTATTTCAGGGCAAAAGCGAAATCTCTTTCGTCATGAGCGGGTACGCCCATAACCGCGCCCGTGCCGTAGGTGTACAGAACGTAGTCCGCGGTATATACGGGAACCCTTTCGCCGTTCGCGGGGTTGAGCGCGTACGCGCCGGTAAAAACCCCTGTCTTTTCCTTTACGGAGCTTAGCCTGTCCAGCTCGCTGACCCTCGCCGCGTCCGCCTGATAGGCGCGGACCGCCGCGCGGCAGGCGGGAACGGTCAACTTATCGGTAAGCGGGTGCTCGGGCGCCAGTACGACGTAGCTTACGCCGAATAACGTATCGGCGCGGGTAGTGAATACGGGGAAGCTTTCGCCCGAGGCCGTTGTAAAAATTATTTCGCCGCCGCTCGAACGCCCTATCCAGTTCTTCTGCATCAGCTTAGTTTTTTCGGGCCAATCCAGACCCTCGAGATCGGACAGCAGCTCGCCCGCGTAATCGGTAATTTTGAAAAACCACTGCTTCATGTTCTTGCGGATTACGGGAGAGGAGCAGCGTTCGCAAACGCCGTCCGCGACCTGCTCGTTGGCGATAACGGTATTGCAGCCGGAGCACCAGTTGACGGCGGCGTCCTTTTGGTAAGCGAGACCTTTTTTGTACAACTGCAAAAAGAGCCACTGCGTCCATTTGTAATAATCGGGGTCGCAGGTCACCACGCCGTATTTCCAGTCGAACATCGCGCCCATGTTTTTTAGCTGAACCCGCATTTTGGCGATATTTGCGCGCGTGCTGTCCATAGGGTGTATGCCCGTTCTTATGGCGTAGTTTTCTGCGGGCAGTCCGAACGCGTCGAAGCCCATCGGCTGAAAAACGTTATAGCCGTTCATTTTTTTGAACCGCGCGTATGAATCCGACAGTCCGTAGTTGTACCAATGCCCCAAATGGAGGTTGGCGGCGGAGGGGTACGAGAACATTTCCAGCATGTAGAACTTTTCCGCTTTCGATTTCGGGTCGAAGCTTAAGTCCTTGTTCCTTGCCCATGCGGCGCGCCATTTTTTTTCGGTTTTGATATAATCCATAGCCTTCGTTCCTTAATTTCCCTCGTTAGACTTAAATAAGCCTATTCCTTTGCTTAAATATATGGTACTATATTTCCGTAAATTTTGCAATAAGTTTTTCACCGGTCGCCGGTATCAGCGTGACAACGCATAAAAATGCGTTTGCCCCCGGTTTCGAGGGCTTGCGGATAATTTCATGCGCGGCCGCCCGCGCGTACGCGTTTTGGCGCGGAATTCGGGCGCGAACCGGACCCGTTAAAAAACCGCGCGGAGGCTCGCAACGCGTCTATCGGGGTTTTCGGGGATTATTTATTAATTTTTTGAAATCTTTTGAAATATTTTGGTCTTTTTTGCATTATAACAACGCAAATATGTTTGCAGTCTTTCAATGTTTATGATATAATTCAATAAACAAATTGTGAAAAAAAATAAATTTATATTTGGAGCGGACAGGAGATGTATCTAAACAAATTTCGGATAACGGACTTCAGGTCGGTAGTAGACACAGGGTGGATAGAGTGTCAGAGCGTGACGGCGTTTGCGGGAGAGAACGAAGCG
>JAITNT010000014.1 GCA_031290295.1 Clostridiales bacterium | reverse complement strand
TAGACTTAACTTCTTCTAATAATTTGTTCAAATCTGCCATGATGTGACATTCTCCTTTAATTTTTTGGCGTTAACCGCCTGAATATTTTGTATGCGCATATGAGCAGCCGGGGCTGCGGGGGTAACGGTGTTACGCTTTTTTCTCGGCAATTTGGCTCAAAGCTACCGCAAGACTGCGTACGGGCGAGGTTAAGAGACCGAGAATTTGCGCGATAAGCACTTCTTTTCCGGGAATCTTCGCCAGCGCGTTGATTTCTTCGGCGTTGAGAGCTTTTCCTTCGGCATAGCCGGCTTTAAGCGCAATTTTGTTGTACTTCGCCGCGTTCTGAGACGAAATCTTCGCAGCCGCTATCTCGTCGTCATAACTTAAAGCTATTGCGGTAGGCCCTTTGAGATACTTATCAAGGTCTTTTATGCCGAGATCGTTAAAAGCACGCCTTAAAATTGTGTTCTTCACGACGCTGTAATCAACCTTGTTGCCGCGCATGTCGTTACGCAACGCGGTATCCTGCTCTACGGTAAGACCCTTGTAATCGACAAGAGCGATACCGGCGGACTTCTTGATTTTCTCTTTGATGTCCGCCACCGCGGTTACCTTGGCTTCAGGTATTTTTTTCATGTGCATCCTCCTTTTTTTAATATTTCCGATACGCGCCTATCAGGCGGTATCTAAAAAACAATAGCCCTAACGCGTTATTACGGCATAAGGGCTACAAGAGTTCATAGTCATTATACCTCGGCAAGCGACTCTATCGTGTCTTTACGCGGAAGCTTCCCGCCGCACTTGCTGTCTATGGCATCGCCCGGACACAAGTCCGGGAGCTATTGAAATTATTATAAGTTGCTTTTCCGGTGCGTTACGCCTTGATATTAAGGGTAATGCCGGGACCCATTGTGCTGGCTACGTTAACGCTCTTTACATAGGTGCCCTTCGCCGCCGCCGGCTTAGCCTTGATGACGGCTTCAATAAGCGTGTTGAAGTTCTCCGAGAGCTTCTCCGCGCCGAAAGACTTGCGGCCGATTATGCAGTGGATTATCGCGGTTTTGTCAACGCGGTATTCCACCGTACGCCCCGCCTTAGTTTCCGTAACGGCGCGCGTAATATCGGTCGTTACCGTACCCGACTTAGGATTAGGCATCAAGCCCTTAGGTCCCAGAATCTTAGCGACTCTGCCAAGAAGACCCATCATATCGGGGGTAGCGATACAAACGTCGAAGTCAAGCCACGTGCCCGTCTGAATTTTGGCGATGATTTCCTCGGCGCCTACAATATCGGCGCCCGCTTTCTCCGCGTCGGTAACCTTGTCGCCCTTGGTAATAACCAAAACGCGAACCTTTTTGCCCGTACCGTTAGGCAGGGAAACAATGCCTCTGACCTGTTGATCGGCGTGGCGCGGGTCAACGCCCAAACGCACGTGCACCTCTATAGTCTCGTCGAATTTTGCCCGGGCGGTGTCAACCGCCAGCTGTATCCCCTCTGCGAGGTCATACGCCTTTGCGCGGTCGACTAGCTTCGCAGCCTCCGCATATCTTTTTCCGTGTTTCATAATATCCTCGCCCCCCTAGTCCGTAACGACTACGCCCATACTGCGCGCAGTACCCTCGATCATGCTCATCGCGGCTTCGATAGAGGCGGCGTTGAGATCGGGCATTTTTAACGTTGCTATTTCGCGGACTTGCGCGCGCGTAATTTTTGCAACCTTGTCCACGTTAGGCTTTGCCGAACCGGATTTAAGATTACAAGCCTTCTTAATAAGGACGGGCGCGGGCGGGGTTTTGAAAACCAACGAAAACGACCTATCGGCATAAATGCTGATAACTACCGGGATAATTAATCCCGCTTTGTCCGCCGTTTTTTCGTTAAATTCCTTTGTAAATGCCGGAATATTGATTCCGTGCGGACCGAGGGAGGAGCCGACAGGCGGTCCCGGGGTCGCTTTTCCGGCGGGTAACTGCAATTTTACAACTGCGTTAAGCTTCTTTGCCATTAAGCACTCCTAAGAGGTTCTCTCTTATCGCGGTACAAACGAGAGCCGAATAAATATTTTCGGGCGCTCTCCCGATTATCGCTCCGAAAGCTGAATACGGAGCGGTATAACCAACACTACCTTAGCGGTAACGTGTTAATCCATTCTTGATATTTGTATCAAATCCAACTCGACCGGCGTTATCCGACCGAACATGGATACGTTAACTCTGCATTTGTTGCCGTTGATGTCAAGCTCGATAATACTGCCTATGAAGCCCTCGAGAGGCCCCTCTATTACCTTAACGCTGTCGCCTACGACGTAGTCAACCTCAACCTTAACGGTTTCCAGATGCATACGGCGAATCTCGTCCTCGGTAAGCGGTAACGGCTTGCCCTGCGGTCCTACGAAGCTTATAACGCCGCGCGTGTCCGTGATAAGATGCCACATGTCGTTAGTATACCGCATTTTCAGCATCACATAACACGGGAATTTCTTCCGCTGAACTACCTTACGCTTGCCGTTCTTCTCCTCGATAACATCCTCCATAGGAATTTGTATCTCGAGTATGCGCTCTTCGAGTCCGTTTTTCTCTATTAACTTTTCAAGACTGTCCTTAACTATGCTCTCATACCCCGTATAGGTGTAGACAACATACCATAAAGGATTCATCTGCAAAACGTCGTCCATGGCTAACCTTATAGTACGGCCGCGATTGCCGCCGAAGTAGTAGACGCTTGAGGAAGATGGGAAACGAGCAACCCGTAAAGCAACCCGAGTCCGTAATCTACTGCGGAAATGAACACTAGAAATAAAGCCACGACCAAAAGAACAACCCACAGCTGTTTCAGAACGGTACGGAAATTCGGCCACGTAACCTTGCGAAGCTCGGAAAAAAGCTCCGTGAAAAATTTTTTAACTCTGTTGGGCTTTTTCGCCCTTTCAACAGCCTGTGCCATATTGCCTCCGATTATTTCGTTTCTTTGTGTGCGGTGTGCTTCTTGCAATACGAACAGAACTTGCTGATCTCAATCCTGTCGGGATCGTTCTTCTTGTTCTTATAGGTGTCATAATTCCGTCTTTTGCATTCCGAACACGCTAAAGTAATCTTTACTCTCATACTATCCTCTTGAAGTCGTTAAAAATACCACCCCTTTTGCGGTGGTATAGGTATGATAACACGATTCCGTATACGCTGTCAAGTATTTTCAAAGTGTTTTTACAGGACAAACGCATTTTGCATTGTCGTATCCTCTGTTCATTAGGTAAAAGCCACAAGTATCTGGTCGCACTCGTTTTGCTTAACGGGTCCGTAGTTTTTGAACTATACCCCATAAACTGGACACGGAAATCAAACGGCGTATGTATACTGTAACCTGCGGCGGACTAAGAAGCACTCATTACTCAAACCTATCACCTAAAAATAAAAATAAGGTGCCCGGCCGTCGGGAAGTTTACAATCATTAGCTATCCAACCTTGTCGACAAACTCGTTGTTGTATAGGCGGCGTTCCCGTTTGGCTATCCCAAGTAATCTGCTATCTCCCTGACCGTCATTTGTTTGCGGAAGGAGCGGAAGCCTCCGCCGCTGTTCTTTAACCACCCGAAATATCGTTATAATAAAATTATACGGGAGCCACCAACGGAAACCGTATTATTCGGCAGCTTATTTATAACATTCTCTTCAATGCTTCAAAGTATACTTCTAATATTCATTGACAAGCTTATTGCTTTCGATGTATACTGTGTAGGCGAGGTAAAAAACTATGGCATTTGCAACTAACGAAAATATTTATAAGGTGCTTACGGCACTCAACACTTGGTGGCAGGCGGGCGGCGCGGTAAGCCCCGATATGCTCCGCGACTACAAGCGGTTTGCCTATACGGAAGCGCGGGAGAGGTTTATAGATAAAGACTTACGCCGTTTTGTCGTCCTTTCGGGTGCAAGACGTGTCGGCAAGACTACCATTGAATATCAGATTATCGACTCGCTGTTAAAAGAGGGCGTCACACCTAACCGCATACTATTTTTTCCTATCGACCAACCCGTATTGAAAGAAGCCGGTATCGATGCCGTACTCGATGTGTACCGCGAAACGATTTACGGGGGCGACGATGCATACATCTTTTTTGACGAAATACAAAAGGAGCCGAATTGGGAACAAGCGCTCAAAAGCCTTTATGACCTAAAGCCCCGGCTTCATATTTTTGCCACGGGTTCGGCAAGCGCAAGCCTTGAAAAGGGTTCGTCAGAAAGCGGCGTGGGTAGATTTTCCACGCTCAAGATACCTACGATGTCTTTCTATGAATACTGCCAAATGCTCGGGCTTGATAACGGCGTTGACCTTCCGGCCGACTTTTGTCCGTCTATGCTCGCCGCCCTGTCGAGGCAAGAACAGTCGGCGGTATTGTTGAAGCTATCGGCTCTGCAAAGTCACCTTAACCGCTATCTGTTTGTCGGCGGATTCCCCGAGCTTGCTCTGTCAAATAAAGATTCACGCGCTTCGCAAATCATTCGCGAGGACGTTATCGACAAGGTATTAAAGCGGGACATTCCCGAAATCTGCAAGGTGCGCAACACTGCGGACTTAGAACGCATTTTCCTTTATATATGCCACATTACCTCGGATATCGTTTCAATCGAGGCGATGTGTAAGGAGTTATCGGGCGTTTCGCGTCCTACGGCGGAAGACTATATCCGCTATCTTGTGAGCGGCAATTTAATTTATTCCAGCCTG
>JAITNT010000219.1 GCA_031290295.1 Clostridiales bacterium | reverse complement strand
GCACCTCTAAACGCTTTAGTACGCTTTCTTTATCAATTTGCCCTGCGGTATACAGCGTAATCGTCGTATAAACGTCGTCGTTAGCGACAGCACCGCTTATAATGTCATACTCATTTTTTATTTGCCTTCCGATTCTGTTTGCCACGATAAAGTCAAGCCACGACTCATCTGCGGCGGCAAAATACAAATGCGTCAACTCCTTTGCCGCACGTTCTTCGTCAAACTCGTAGACATTTACTACCGCTTTTCCCGTTTCACGCCATTCGGCTACATGAACGGCAAGGGTCAAGGCTTGCTTCAAACTCAACGTGGTATAAAACCTGCGCCAAAATCAAGCTCTCTATACTGAGTCAGTATTTTGGCCTCATCAACTATGTTATTGCTTCCGTGATAAAGTTTCATACTACCTCGATTACATCAATCACACATTAGCGCGACAATATCTTCCACATCTTTCCTGGGTAATTTAATAGGTGCTAATGCAATATGGCGTGTTATTCCGCCGATTTTATGAGTAACGCCGCGCCCGAGTCTATGCGCACAAGCGCGGTCGAGGCGGTTATCTCGTTGCTTATGCCCAGCGTTTCGTTCCGCGACAGGGTATAAACCTCGAGCGGATAGGCGAAGCCCTCTAAGGTAACTCCGCTCACCGTGCGGTCGAGCGGTACTAACGAAACGTATTTGAAGTACGAATCCCGGGCTAATTCGACCGTGCAGGGTCCGGTAACCAGGGTTATCTCGTTCTTACCGTCCGCGATTACCGCGCTTGCGCCCGCGCCGCGCAAATATTCGAGGACGGCAATATTGCCCATAAAATGATCTAACCGCCCGCCGGTACAGCCCAGAAGCAGGAAGTCGGTATAACCGCGCCTAAGACCCTCGCTCGCCGCGGCGTAAGCGTCCGTGACATTCTTGCGCGCGGGTAGCCGCACCGTTTCACCACCGAACGCAAGCGTCGCCGAATCCATGTCGCCGACAAGCAAATCGGGTTCGAGCCCGAGCTCGGCGCACCCGTCAAGCCCGCCGTCCGCGCAAATTACATAGACCGTCCGCCCCGATAAATATTTATGAGCGAACCCTAAATCGCCCGAAAAGGAAGCCGCGACTATAACGCACAGCGTTTCGGCATGTTTTTTCAATTCTCTACCCCGCTTTCTTTCGGATTTACGTGGACGGCGCAGTGCTTAATCAACGGAAAGCCGTCCTCGAGCGCGTTGTGCACCCGCTCGGCGATATCGTGCGATTCGACGAACGTCAGCTCGGCGGGCAGGGCGATTTCCGCTTCCACATATATCCTCTCGCCGAATTTACGCGTCCTTAGGGCGTCTATTTCCAGCACGCCTCCGCATTCCATAATCACTCCGCGTATTTTTTCTACGGTTCCCTCGTCGCACGCCTCGTCCGTCATTTTCTTTACGGCGTCGATAAATATCCTTACGGCCGTTCTCAATATAAACAAGCAAATAACCAGGCTCGCTATAACGTCCAAAATCCCGGCGCCGAGCAGCGCACCCACGATACCAATAAGACTGCCCGCGGAAGCGAGCGCGTCGGTCTGAAAATTCCACGCGCCCGCGCGAAGCGCGCCGGACTGAATTTTCTTAGCGGCGCGGCGCGTAAAAAGAAACATGATTTCCTTTCCGACAATGGAAACAATCGCCGCGGAAAGCGCGAGCGCGTTAGGCATTTCGATATTCTTATAGCCGCCCTCAATCAGGCTCATAACGCCGTTATAGCCTATTACAAGCCCCGTCGCCAAAATGATCACCGATAAAATTATCGCCGCTACGCACTCGAATCTTTCATGCCCGTAAGGGTGACCCTCGTCGGACTTTTTATCGGAAATCCGTATGCCTATCATAGCTATCAGCGAGCTGAAAATATCCGCGGTCGAATCCACCGCGTCCGAAATTAAAGCGGCGGAATGCCCGAAAATACCGGCGAGCATTTTGAAAACGGCCAAAAACAAATTGGACGCCATATTTACAGCCGTAACCTTCGCGGCATATTCAGTTCTTTGTTTCTTTTCCATGTAAGCGACCCGACCTTGAAGCTCCCGCGCAAAAAAGCATAATGCGCCGCCGAAAAACTCTACAAAAAAAGCTTACGGCATATTCTGTCCCGTAAGCGTGAAAAAGTCACCCTACTGCCGCCGATGCGGCCCGGCCTTGCGAAGTATTGACTCCGCCGCCTGATCAGATTGTACTGTAGTTATGCAGCGCAAAGAGATTATATATATTCTAATATATGCGGCGGCTTATGTCAAGTGTTGAAGAAAATAAAATTTTTTTGGCAGGGCAAACGCATGAAAATGAGTTTGCTCTGATTTTTTAGACGCAGAAAGGACAGGCAATTGTCTTAGCAAGTGGCGAAGAAAGGAATAGGGTAATAAGGACAAGTTAGAACTGGATTGTCACGGCGCGCCGCACAATGACGGATAAGGGTTTTGATTGTATATGGGGCGTTGAAAGCGGCGAAGAGATGTTTCGACTGCGCTCAACATGACATAGATATGGTGAATTGGTAGTGTGTACGGAAGAACGGCGAGACTGCAATTAATCCGGAGCGCAGCAAAATCGCATTTTTGCGGAGCGACCCCTCTTTAAGTCCGACTGAATCGGATTAAGCAAGGCAAGCCGCCCTTTACGGGCAGCTTGTCGTAGCGCCGATTCACGTTTGGTCGGTATATTCGCGTCTGGCGGTATCGTTTGGTCTGTTCCCACTAAAAAGTCTTTGCCAAAAAAAAATTCCTATGCTATAATCTAAGGAGTTAAGGTTTACGCCTTAATGCGGAAGCGGCGCATGACGCCGCGGCATATTTTTATGGAGGAAAGATAATGCAATTTTCTAAAGAAGTTGAAGAAATGGTTTGCGTCATGAAAGGCCCGAACCACGGTCCCGCTCCCGTTCCCACCGAGGGCAAGTGGGTTCAGGTTCGCGAAATCAAGGACATCAGCGGACTGACTCACGGCGTAGGCTGGTGCGCGCCGCAACAGGGCGCTTGCAAGCTCACGCTTAACGTCAAGGAAGGCATCATTCGCGAAGCGCTGGTAGAAACCGTAGGTTGCTCCGGCATGACGCATTCCGCCGCTATGGCCGCCGAGATTCTTACCGGCAAGACTATACTGGAGGCGCTCAACACCGACCTTGTTTGCGACGCTATCAACACCGCGATGCGCGAGCTTTTCTTGCAGATAGCTTACGGGCGCACGCAGTCGGCTTTTTCCGAGAACGGTCTGCCTATCGGCGCGGGGCTGGAGGATTTAGGCAAGGGCTTACGCTCGCAGGTCGGCACAATTTACAGCACGGAAGCCAAAGGCGTGCGCTACCTCGAAATGGCGGAGGGCTATATAACGCAGCTTGCTCTGGACAAGGAAGGACAGGTCATCGGCTACAAGTTCGTAAGGTTGGGCGTAATGATGGAGCTTATCGCAAAGGGCGTTTCCGCTAACGACGCGCTCGCCAAAAGTACCGCCGTTTACGGCAGATTCGAGGGCGCGGCAAGCTATATCGACCCGCGTCATAAATAAGCGGATTTCAGGAGGATTATATTATGATAAAATTTGAAGGCTACGAAAGAAGAATCGACAAAATAGAGGCTTGTCTCAAAGAATACAAGCTTAAAGACCTTGAGGACGCGCTGGAGCTTACAAGGTCCAACGGCATCGACGTGCACGGTCTGGTCAGGGGCATACAAAACATCGCGTTCGATAACGCGCTTTGGGCGTACACGCTCGGCTGCGCGATCGCTATCAAAAAGAAAACCAAAACCGCCGAGGAAGCCGCAAAGGCGATCGGTATCGGCTTGCAGGCTTTTTGCATACCCGGCTCCGTCGCGGAGCAGCGCGCGGTAGGTATCGGCCACGGTAATCTCGCTTCTATGCTTTTTCGCAACGAAACGAAATGCTTCTGCTTCCTGGCGGGTCACGAATCCTTCGCGGCGGCAGAGGGCGCGATAGGCATAGCCCGCAGCGCGAACACCGTCCGCAAGTCCCCTCTCAAGGTTATCCTTAACGGCTTGGGCAAGGACGCCGCTATGATTATCGCCCGCATAAACGGCTTTACCTATCAACCGACGCAGTACGATTACCACGCCGGCAAGCTACACAAGCTGAAGCCGTACGTGTACTCTGACGGCGAGAAGGCTAAAGTAATCGTTTACGGCGCGGACGACGTTCAGGAGGGCGTGTCGATTATGATCGACGAAAGCGTAGACGTAAGCATAACCGGCAATTCCACTAACCCTACGCGCTTCCAACACCCCGTCGCCGGTATATATAAGAAATGGTCTAACGACAACGGCAAAAAATACTTCTCGGTAGCCTCGGGCGGCGGCACGGGACGCACCCTGCACCCCGATAACATGGGTTCGGGTCCCGCAAGCTACGGCATGACCGATACAATGGGGCGTATGCATTCCGACGCGCAATTTGCAGGCTCGTCCTCCGTCCCGGCTCACGTCGAAATGATGGGGCTTATCGGTATGGGCAACAACCCCATGGTAGGCGCGACGGTAGCCGTCGCGGTCGCGGTAGAAAAAGCGCTGACTAAATAAAGCCTTGCAAGTCTAAACAAATCCGACGGCGGTTATCTATAATTAGAGTTGTCGCGAAACTAGGCGTGAAGCAAAACCGCGGGTTTCCGTCGGCTTTAAAATTATTATCTCCTCTGTCTACAGTCGACGGGGCAAA
>JAITNT010000209.1 GCA_031290295.1 Clostridiales bacterium | reverse complement strand
GATGCGTTTACGGCGGTGATTACGTCCTCGATAAGCAGCCCGTCGCCCGCCGATATCAGAGCGTAGTCCTCGGCGTTTTTGAATTCCAAGGGCAGTATGCCGTTGTTAATCAAATTATCCTTATGGATACGTGCGAAGGATTTCGCTATTACGCCCTTGATTTTGAGATAAAGCGGCACGAGCGCGGCGTGCTCGCGGCTCGAGCCTTGTCCGTAGTTTGAGCCCGCCGCAATGAAGCCGCCGCCCGAGGCGCGCGCGCGTTCGGGAAAATCCGGATCGACCGGTTGCAGACAATAGTCCGACAAATACGGAATGTTCGAGCGGTACGGCAGCAGCTTCGCGGTAGACGGCATAATATGATCCGTCGTTATGTTATCGCCTAACACGATAAGCGTTTTGCCGTAGAGCCTTTCGGGCATAGCCTCGCTTCTCGGAAAGGGTTTGATATTATCGCCGCGGATTATCTCTCCGCCTACGGGTACGGAAGCCGGGTCGATTATCAGATTATCGTTTATAGTGAACCGCTTGGGTATTTCTATGTACGGGTAATCCTTGAGCGTAGTAGGATCGGTAAGCACGCCGTTAAGCGCGGTAGCCGCCGCGGTCTCGCAGGATGTCAAATAAACCTGCGCGCTCGCAGTCCCGCTCCGCGCGAAGAAGTTACGGTTAAAGGTTCTTACCGATACCGCGCCGGACTTGGGGGACTGCCCCATGCCTATACAGGGACCGCAAGCGCATTCGAGTATGCGCGCGCCCGCCGCAATCATATCTCTTAACGCCCCCGACGCCGCGAGCATTTCGAGCACCTGACGGCTGCCCGGGCTTACCGTGAGGCTTACGCCTTGGGCGATTTCCTTGCCGCGCAGCATTGCCGCTACGCGCATCATATCAAGATACGACGAATTGGTACAGCTGCCTATGCAAACCTGATCGACCTTTATTTCGCCGATTTCGCCGACCGTCTTTACCGCGTCCGGAGAATGCGGACACGCGGCAAGCGGAGTGAGGTTAGAGAGATTAATAGTTATTATTTCGTCGTACAGCGCGCCGGGGTCGGCGGCAAGCGGAGTAAAATCCTTAACCCGTCCTTGCGCCGCCAAAAACGCCTTTGTATTCTCGTCCGAGGGAAAAACCGAGGCGGTCGCTCCCAGTTCCGCGCCCATATTCGTTATGGTGGCGCGCTCGGGTACGGACAACTCTGATACGCCCTCCCCGGAATATTCGATAACCTTGCCTACGCCGCCTTTGACGGTGAGCCGCTTGAGTATCGCGAGGATTATATCCTTAGCCGCGACATAAGGCTTCAGCTTACCCGTAAGCACAATATTAATTACGCGCGGCATATTAAGATAATACGCGCCGCCGCCCATAGCGACCGCCACGTCAAGCCCGCCCGCGCCTATTGCGAGCATACCTATTCCGCCGCCCGTGGGGGTGTGGCTGTCCGAGCCAAGCAAGGTTTCTCCGGGGACTCCGAATCTTTCAAGATGAACCTGGTGACAGATTCCGTTGCCCGCCCGCGAAACATAAATCCCGTGGCGACCCGCGACGCCGGTGATGTACGCATGATCGTCGGCGTTCTCCACGCCCGTTTGCAGCGTGTTGTGGTCGATATACGCTACGCTCCGTTTTGTGCGTACCTTAGGAATCTCGAGTGCTTCGAGCTGCAGATACGCCATTGTTCCGGTGGAATCCTGCGTGAGGGTTTGGTCGATTTTGATAGCTATCTCGTTACCCGTCACAAGGTCGCCGCTAACTATATGCGATTCTAGAATTTTGTAGGTCAGGGACTTAGCCATTCGATGTTCTCCGTTTTTTAGTGTACTGCTATTATAACATCTTTAACCCTTTCTGTTAACTGATTTTAAGCGGTATTTTAGGGCGTGGCGAGCGGGCGGGCGAACGCATGAAAATGCGTTCGCCCCGGCTTCCCGGGAGACAAGAGAATGCTTTCTCTTTTTTCGCGACAAATTGCCCGAACTGTGTTAGACTGTATTTGCAGTAATACGGAGTGAGGACAAAAAATGTTCAGAATTTGGGCGAAAGTAATACGCGACGATAAAATAGTCAAAGACCTTATGTACGAAAACGACGGTCGTTTCGACACCGCCGATTTTGAAATATATATGTCGGAAATCTGTTACCAAATGGATTTACCGACGCCGTTAACGATATTTGCGCATATAAGAGATTTCGTGGAATTTAATCACCACATATACCGCCCGTCCGACTTCGTGGAGGCGGTCGATTTTGACGGGCTCGATATCGAAAACTGCTAGTCCTCGTACGCCGTCAAAATTTCGGCGAAAAACATCGTATGGTAATTTTTATCCTTGTAATATCTGTCGGGAATTTTCAGGTCGAAAAGTTGCGCGCCCTCCATTACGGTCTTGAACACCACGCGGCACTCGAAATGCAGGCCGCAATCCGAAACATAGGATGTGTTGATTTTGCGGCAGGGCGTGGGATGTAAATGACAGTAGGCGAATTTATCCAGATTTCGTCCGCTGACATGCTCGCAACGGTGGATAGCCTGCGACATATCCTTACGGGCGACCGACAGCGCGAACTCGTGCGCGGCGTCGATAAGCCCGTGACTGTGCCGCGACTGTCTGACGGGCAGCACGAACATCGGCTTGCCCCAAAACGTACCGTACGCCCCCCAATGCGAGGTCATCACGTTGGCGGGATTATTGCCGCTTACGACAAAAATACCCGTGGCGCTCAATTTGGACATCAATTCCTGTAAATATTCGTCTTTAATGCCGAGCATGACAAACTCCTTTGTTCTAAACTAAAATGCGAACGACCGATGACAGAGCTTTTGCGGACTAAACGCAAAATTTAACTACAACTCTAATAATATAATATCATAAATGTATGACGAATACAACGCGTTGTAGAAGGTTTTTCGGTTTTTTACGCATTTTTACGGCTTTCAAGCTTCAGATTTTTTTACGGCTTCCGGGTTAACGGCTTTGACGTCGGGCTCGACGTGCTTTTTGATAAGCCTTACAAGCAGATAGTCTATCGGCGTGGCTATCAGTATTTCATAAACCATTTTCACCGCGTAGCTGCATAACGCGAGAATAAGCATATCGTGCATAGGAAGCACGAATATCCACGCGATTACCGTAAATATCGCGGTGTCGGCGGCGGCTCCGAGAGCGGTGCTGCCTATCGTCCTAAAGGCGAGCCATTTATCTCCGGTAGCCTTGCGGATCCATATCATAGAGGCGGCGTTGAGCAGCGAGCCGGCAAGATACGCTATGAAAGACGCCGCGAGTATTCTGAAGCTGTATGTAAAAAGCGCGTCGTACCCCTCCGCAAGCGCGTCCGCGGTATCCGCCGCCGGTAAAAAGGTGCCCAGATAGGTAAACACCGCAAACGCCAGATTAGCCGCGAAGCCGATCAGTATCATTTTGCGCGCCGGCTTAAAGCCGAAAAGCTCGGCGACTATATCGCCCATCAAAAAGGTCACCGGATAGGTTATTGTGCCGGCGTCGATTTTTATTCCTAAGAAATCCACAACCTTCATCGCCATGACGTTAGCGGCGATTATCATAACGACATAAATCAGGGTCGCGGCGTTAAGCAGGGCGGACTGCGATATTTTTTTGGTTATTTTAGGCATTGTCCGCACCCTCCGCATACCCTACGCCGCCCAAAAGGTCGGGCGCGCGCGCGTCCAGTATATCGAGGATTTCCACGCGCGGCTCAAGGCGGATTTGACGGAAAAGCTCGCCGTTATAAAATTCCGCGATAAGCGCGTTGTCCCTTTTGAAAACGGTGGAATTGGGTATAAACATATTGACGGTTATACGCTCGAAATGTTCCAGCCCCAGCCTTATGTCGTTCTCTACCGAGCCGACCGTCTGCCCCTCTGCGCCGCACAGCAAATTCGCCCACTGAAAGTACCGCGACAGCTCCCGCGGCGACGGGTTTCCCATGCCCTTGCGGAGCACGTTTTCGCGGAAATTATAATCGAAGGTTTCCAGCCCTAAAATAAATTTGCAACCGATACTATGCGCGGCGAAAAGCGCCTTAATTTTTGAAAAGCTGTCCCTGAATATCCAGTGCTGCTCCAGAATAACCGTACTGATTTTTTTAGCGGCGCAGGTCTCGATAATATCGAACAGCGTGTCCATAGGCAGCTCGTTAAACGACGCCGAGTCGATAATTTGCAGTACGCCCGTACCGCCCCGCGCCTTGTTGAGAATTTGACGGTTGAACGGTATGCATTCTAATATGCTTTCCGCCTTGTCGTTCTTATAATCGCAAAAAGCGCATTTATTCCACGCGCACCCTAAGCTTTTGAGCAGTACTACCTCGCGCGGATATTTTTCACGCACGACCGCGTATCTTTTCATGACGGACATTAGTTTTTCTTCCTTTTTGTTTTATTTATATAGCGGAGGTTACCAAAAATCAACTCCGCTTACATATTTATTGTTTTATAGTTTTTTAATTCACCGGATAAGCGTATTTAGTATATCATTTTCACCGGGCTCTGTACAGTATTTACGGGTCTTTTAGGCGCGTATTCTTTTTACGATTTTTTTGACCTCGGCGTAAATTCTTTCGGGGGCTTCGTTGATTTTGTAATCGCCGTCCTCGTATAGGATTTTGCCGTTGACCATTGTAAGACGTACGTTTTCGGGTCGGGCGGAATATACGATATCGCAGAGCGGATTCGAGGCGGGCTGCATTTGCGGCGAATTGACGTCGATAAGGGCAAGATCCGCCGTTTTGCCGGCTTGAATGCCGTCGCAATCATGCAGTCCTAAAACCCGCGCGCCCGTACTGACGGCCGCCAAAAGCGAAAGCTCCGCGCCCATTACCTCGGATTGGGAAAGCACGCCCTTTTGAAGCGCGGACAGCAACCGCGTTTCTTGAAACATATCGAGCGTGTTCGCGCTTGCCGCGCCGTCCGTGCCTACAGCGATTTCCAACCCCGCGTTACGGTACCTCCAAATAGGCGCGATACCCGCGACCTTTAGGTTTGACATAGGGCAGCTGACTACGGCAACGCCGAATTTTTTCATAACAACGACGTCGGCGTCGGTGAGGTTGATACAATGATACCCCGCGCCGCCGTAATTGTAAAGTCCCAGCTCCGCAAGCCTAAGCGGCGGCGTAAGTCCCGTGCGCGCCGCGCACCCCTCGACCTCGCCGCGCGATTCGGACAAATGATGATATATAGGCGCTTTGTATTTGTTCACCAAATACGCCATGCCCTTAAGAAGCGTGTCCGAGGCAGTATATTCCGCGTGATGTCCCAGACGGAAGCTAAAATTCGCGTCCGCGCGCCCGTACTTCAAAAACAAAGCCTCGATCTCGGCAAGCTGACCTTCCGCATCCTTAGAAATATCCATAGCGCTGCCTACGGCGACGCACTTAAACCCCGATTCCGTTACCGCCCGCGCTATTTCGTCCTCAAAAAAATACATATCGGATATAGCCGTGGTACCGCCGCGCACATATTCGAGAATCGCAAGCTTAGTACCCCAGTAAACGTCCTCCGGCGTAAGCTTAGCCTCGAGCGGAAACACGCAATCGTTCAGCCACTTCAGAAGCGGCAAATCCTCCCCCAGCCCTCTGAGCGCGGTCATAGCGGAATGAGTATGGCAATTCTTGAAGCCGGGAATCAAATACCCGTCCTTCATATCTATTTGACGCGAATATTTTGGCGCGGCGTTTGTTCGGGCGACACCCGCGTATACTATACGGCCGCCCTCTATGTGCACCTCGCCGCGCACGACCGCGCCGCCGTAATCAAGATAATAGCCGTTAAAAAACCGTGTTACAGACATAAACGCTCCTAGCCGACCGCGTGGATTTTGGCGATAGCCGCCGTCATAAGCTTGATAAAACCGTCCTTAACGCGCGCGGTGGTTCGGTTGACCTCCTCATGGGTTAACGGCGTATCCGATACGCCCGCGGCGGCGTTAGAGATACAGCTTATTCCCGCGACGCGAAGCCCGGCATGTACCGCGGCGACCGCCTCTACGGCGGTAGACATACCGACGGCGTCCGCGCCGAGCGCGCGGAAACAGTTAATTTCCGCGGGCGTTTCAAAGGACGGTCCCGTAGTCTGCAAATACACCCCCTGCCTTATCGCCGCGCCGCACTCCGCCGCCGCCGCAAGCACCGCCAGGCGAAGCTTAGGGTCGTACACGGAGGAGCAATCGGGGAAACGCGTACCCAGCCCGGCGAGGTTCGCGCCTATCAGCGGGTCGGGCACGGTTCTTATGTGGTCGGTAATTAACATGAGGTCGCCGGGGCGGAAGCTTTTATTTATGCCTCCGGCGGCGTTGGTTAACAGCAGCTTTTGTGCGCCGAGCATTCTTAATACGCGGACGGGCAGCACTACCTCGGGCATCGTATACCCCTCGTAATAATGTATGCGCCCCTGCATAACGGCGAGCTTTATCCCGAGAAGCGTGCCGAAAACAAGCCTGCCCGCATGACCGTGCACCGTAGATACGGGGAAGCCGTCTATTTCGCCGTACGGCAATATGCATTCCGCGCGCACCGCGTCGGCAAAATCGCCCAGTCCCGAGCCTAGCACGACGGCGATTTCGGGTACAAAATCCGTCCTGCGCCGAATTGCGGAAACAGCACGATTAATTCTATCCATTCTTCCCTCTCCAAAAATCCGATTTACCGCGCCCTAATACGCAAGCTGATAAATTTTTTCTATGTCCGCCGCGGAGAGCGGCATAAAGCGTCCTACCTTGCCGATATTCTTAAATCTGTCCGCAAGCAGCCTGACGCAGGATTCGGGAAGCTTAAGCCCCGATAATCTGACGGACAGCCCCATGCCGGCAAGGAATTTTTCATACCTTGCGATGCCTTCGAGGATAGCTTCTTCCTCCGACTTGTAATAGTCCACGCCCATAACGCGGTTGGCAAATTGCAGGAATACGCGCGGATTAGCCTTGTACACGTACTTCATCCATGCGGGAAAAATTATCGCGAGCGCCGCGCCGTGAGCGGTATCGTACACCGCCGAGATTTCGTGCGATATCGTATGCGACGCCCAGTCCTGCACTCTGCCGACGCCCAGAATATTGTTGTGAGCGACCGTACCCGCCCACATGATGTCGGCGCGCGCGGCATAATTATCGGGAGCCGCGAGAGCGATACCCGCCGCGCGCATAGTGGTTTTTAGGACGGCTTCGCACATTCTGTCCGACAAATCCACGTCCGCCGTATTAGAAAAATACCGTTCGAGCACGTGCGCGTTAATGTCCGACACCCCGCAAGCCGTCTGATACGCCGAAACGGAATACGTCAGCTCGGGATTGCAGACGGAAAAAACCGGATAAATAAGCTCGCTGCCGATGCCGCGCTTCAGCATGCCGTTTTCGTTGGTCACGACGGCGTTAAGGCTTGCCTCGCTGCCCGCCGCGGACAGCGTAAGAATCGCGCCTACGGGTAACGCGGCTTTGATTTCGGCGGTTCCGGCAAAAAAATCCCACACGTCGCCGTCATACGGAACGCCTACGGCAATAGCCTTGGCGGAGTCCAGCACGCTGCCGCCGCCCACCGCCAAAATGCCGGTAAGCTTTTTTTGACGGCAAAGCGCGATTCCCTCTTTGACAAGCGAAAGCACGGGATTAGCCTTAACGCCGCCCAGCGGCGTGTATTTAATCCCCGCGCGCTCCAGCGAAGCCGTCACCCCGGCAAGCAAACCGCTGCGCGCGGACGACCCGCCGCCGTAGTGAATCAAAACGTCCGCGCCTAATGCCGCCGCGTATTTTCCGACGTCGTTTTCCGCGCCCGCGCCGAAAACTATTCTTGTAGGTGCCGTAAAATTAAAATTTACCATTTTTTCCTCCGGATAAAAAATTATAAGGTTGCTTTATTAATCCTATTT
>JAITNT010000166.1 GCA_031290295.1 Clostridiales bacterium | reverse complement strand
CTTTTTGCCACCATCATATGTCCCGCGCATAGACCGCAAATGTCCACCGTGCGCCCCGGCGTTATGAAGATGCGCGCGTTCGATAAGGATGCGCGCGTGCAAATAATCCCGATAGACGTAAGCGATATCAAGACGGAGTTTAAGCTGAGGGTGCTCGCCGAGACGCCCGCCGAGGTAAAAGAAAAGGATATTCAGGAAGCCAAAATTCTCATAAGCTGCGGGCGCGGCGCTTCGGACAAAAACACGCTCGCCGCCGCCGGGGAATTAGCCGTCCTTGTAGACGGCTCGGTAAGCTCGTCGAGGGCTTTGGTCGATTCTAACCTCATGCCGCATGCCAAGCAGGTAGGACAGACGGGCAAGACCGTGCGTCCGACGGCGTACATAGCCGCCGGTATTTCGGGCGCGGTTCAGCACCTCGCGGGCATGGGCGAGGCGGAATTTATCATCGCGGTTAACAAGGATCCGAACGCCCCGATTTTTGAGGCAAGCCATTTGGGCGTAGTCTCGGACGCTACAAAAGTGCTTCCGTTGCTCATAGAGGAAATCAAAAAAATCAAAGCCGAAAAAAATATATAAAATTTCTTAAAAATTTTTCAAAAGCCTGTTGACAAGTCTCCGATTACGTGTTACTCTATATGCGGGGATAAACATGAAGATTATTCATAAATTTTCATTCATTGACAAACAAGTAATTTAATAAATATTTTGAGCGCGGAAGCAAGGACTCCGCCTCTTGGAGGAAGCGATGAAAAAGGTTTACATAGTAGACGGTAAA
This sequence comes from Clostridiales bacterium, assembly GCA_031290295.1. Classification (GTDB taxonomy): domain Bacteria; phylum Bacillota; class Clostridia; order Christensenellales; family DUVY01; genus JAITNT01. Next base: position 13,095 of record JAITNT010000166.1, on the reverse strand, counting down.
AGAACGCCTATAGGCAGTTTTTTGGGCGGGCTGAAATCGGTCGGCGCGGCGGATTTAGGCGCGCACGTCGTCAAGAATTTATTAGCGGTTAACAATATTCCGGCGGAAGCGATAGACGAGGTTATCGTGGGCAACGTGCTTTCTGCGGGCGCGGGGCAGGGCGTCGCGCGCCAAGTCGCCCTAAAAGCCGGCATTCCGCATACGGTGCCAGCCTATGCCGTTAACATGGTGTGCGGCAGCGGTATGAAGGCCGTAATCAACGCGTACGCCGCTATACAGGCGGGCGCGGGCTTGATTATAGCGGGCGGCGCGGAAAGCATGTCCAACGCGCCCTATCTTCTGACGGCCAAGTCGCGTCAGGGTATTAAGATGGGCGAATTCAAGATGGTCGATCATATGATTTTTGACGCGCTTACCGACGCGTATTCGGGTGTGCATATGGGCATAACCGCCGAGAACGTCGCCGCCAAGCACGGTATCACCAGAGAGGAGCAGGACGCGTTCGCTTACGGCTCGCAACAAAAAGCGATTGCCGCGGTGGACGGCGGCGCGTTTAAGGACGAGATTATCCCGCTCGAAATTACCGAGGGTAAGAATACCTTCGTTTTTGAGAACGACGAGTATCCTAACAGGGGAACAAGCCCCGAAAAGCTCGCCAAGCTGCGCCCGGCGTTCAAAACGGACGGAACGGGTACGGTTACGGCGGGCAACGCGTCCGGTCTTAACGACGGCGCAAGCTTCGTAATAGTCGCCGGCGAGGAAGCCGTCGCCAAATACAAGCTTAGCCCGCTCGCGGAGCTTATCGCGACGGGGCAGGGCGGCGTTGATCCGCAGCTTATGGGCTTAGGTCCCGTACCCGCTATTAAGAACGCGCTTGCCGCGGCGGGACTTAAAATCGGAGACATAGATTATCTGGAGCTTAACGAAGCCTTCGCGGCGCAGAGCTTAGGCGTGGTTAAGGAGCTTTCGGATGCGTTCGGCGTGAAGCCCGCCGACATTACCGCCAAGTGCAACATAAACGGCGGTGCGATTGCGTTAGGGCATCCGGTGGGCGCGAGCGGCAACAGAATACTCGTCACGTTGCTGCATATTCTCAAAAACAAAAAAGCGGGGTACGGGCTTGCGAGCCTTTGCATAGGCGGCGGCATGGGGACGGCGGTAATCGTCAAAAACTTAAAGTAAACCGGCAAAAATAAAATAATACTAAAAAAATAAGGAGTATATAATTTATGAGGCTTAAAGGAAAGGTCGCGGTCGTAACGGGCGGAGCGAGAGGACTCGGAGAGGCTATGTGCAAGCTGTTTGCGGAGGAGGGCGCGCGCGTTATCGCGTGCGACATGGGCGAAGCGCAGAATAAGCACGATAACGTAGAGTTCTACAAGCTGAACGTTACGAACGTCGAGGAATGCAAGGCGTTTTTTGATTACGCCGTCGCAAAATACGGCAAGCTTGACGTTTTGGTCAATAACGCGGGCATCACCCGCGACGCGATGACCAAGAAAATGACCGACGATATGTGGAACGCCGTTATCGACGTTAATCTAAAGGGCGTTTTCAATTTGACCAGACATATAGGACCGCACATGGAAGAGACGGGTGGCGGAAGTATTATTAATATTTCCAGCGTAGTCGGCGAGTACGGCAATATCGGGCAGGCAAACTATGCCGCCACCAAGGCGGGCGTAATCGGGTTGTCCAAAACGTGGGCTAAGGAATTTGCGCGGAAGGGCGTGCAGGTGCGCTGCAATGCGATCGCCCCCGGCTACATTATGACGGATATCCTCAAAACCGTTCCGCAGGAGCTGCTCGATAAATTTGCCGCTTCCACTATGCTGGGACGGCTCGGACAACCGGAGGAGATAGCCAAGGTCGCGCTGTTTTTGGCGTCGGACGAAGCGTCATACGTCACGGGCGCGCTCATTTCCGCTAACGGCGGCATGAGATTATAAGCCGCGCCGATTAGGGCGTGTAATACCAACTTACCTTTAGCGCACGCACGCACCGGACGGCGGCTTGCGGACTGATAAATTATTTGATGACAACAAGGGGATCGGACATGACGAAAAATACAGTCGGAATTGTCGGCGTAGGAACATATATACCCGAGCAGACTATAAACGCCGCTCAAATTGCCGAGGCGACTAAGGGCGTTTGGAGCGAAAGGGCGGTAATAGATAAGCTCGGAATCAAGAAAAAATACCTGCCGGGAGACGGCGACGGCACGCAGGAAATGGGCGTTAAGGCCGCGCTTGCCTGTCTGAAGAACACGGGCGTCGACCCGCTCGAAATAGACGTCGTGCTAAGTATCGGCGAGGAGTGGAAGGAGTATCCTCTGACCACGTCCGCTTGCTACATACAGGGTAAAATAGGCGCGGATAACGCGTGGGGCGTAGACGTGCAAAACCGTTGCTGCACGGCGGTTTCGGCGATGAAGATCGCCCGTGACATGCTTATTGCAGACGACGGAATAAATACCGTCATAATAGTCGGCGGCTACCGCAACGGCGACTTTGTGGACTACACCGACAAGGATATGTCCATGATGTATAACCTTTCGGCGGGCGGCGGCGCAATCATTCTTAAGAAGAACTACGGCAAGAATCTGTTGCTCGGCTCCAAAATAATGTCGGACGGCAGTCTTGCCCGCACCGCGGGCGTAGAAATCGGCGGCATAGCGCGTCCGTTTACTCCGGACAATATCGCGGAGGGCTACAAGTCCCTGCGCTTGCTCGACGCGCAAAAGATGAAGGACAGGCTTAACGCGGTAAGCATGCCTAATTGGTATAACTGCATAGACGAATCTCTGCGGCAAGCCGGGCTGGAACGCAAGGATATCGACTATTTAGCCATTTTGCACATGAAACGCAGCGGTCACTTAGGAATGCTCAAGGATCTAGGGCTTAGCGAGGAGCAATCTATTTATCTCGAGGACTACGGTCATATAGGACAGGTAGACCAAATTTTGTCGTTAGAGCTGGCGCTGAAGCAAGGCAAAATCAAGCCCGGCTCTGTAATCTGCATGATAGCCGCCGGCATAGGCTACGTCTGGTCGGCGAATATAATCAGGTGGGGGTGAGAGATGTCAATATTTCTTAACGCGATACTGGGTCAGTTTTTGGTTATAGCCGTTACGGTGCTCGCCACCTTTGCGGTGACGTTGATATTCAAAACGTCCACTACCACGAACTTTGCCCAAGGCTCGATAGCCGCGCTCGGTTGCTACGTCGTCGCGGACCTGCTTAACAAGTATAAGGTGCCCGTTTATTACGGCGTGCTCGTCGGAATGGTCGTCGGAATAGGCGTGGGACTGGTCGTGGATTTGGTGATATTCCGCAAGGGCAGAAACGTTAACGCTATCGGCAAGCAGATAATAACCATGGGGCTTGTATCGGTGATTTTCGGAGGCATACCCGTGATATTCGGCAGTCCCGAAAATATCCCGTTCGCGCCGTTCTACAACTACATGGAGCTTGGAGCGGAGCCGAATTTCAGCTTCGCGTTAGGCGGCGGCGACATAGTTATTTCTAAGAACGGGCTTTTGAATCTGGGCATAACCGCGCTCGTTATAACCGTAATCTTCCTGCTTTTGCGTTACTCCAAATGGGGTCTCGGCGTGCGCGCAACCGCGTCCAACGAGTTTACCGCCGAGCTTATGGGCATAAACACGCACATGATTACCGCGGTAAGCTGGTCTATTGCCGGCGCGTTAGGCGTTTTGGCGGCTGCAATGTACGCGTCATCCAGCGCTATAAGCCCGAGCTTCATGACGACAATTCAGGTTAACGCGTTTTTGGCGGCGATTTTGGGCGGCTTCAGCACCTTCTACGGACCTATCATAGGCGCGGTTCTGATACCGCTTGCGGCTAGCCTTATCGGCTCTCTCAACAGCGTGCTCGTTTCCTCGGGAGGCTCGTCCTCCTTTGATTTTGCGAGGTGGTCGATGATCATCGTATATGCGCTTATGCTCGTCGCTATACTGATAAAGCCGCAGGGGTTGTTTGGCAAGCGTATTGCCAAGAAGGTGTAGTGTGACGGTCCGTACGGCGTCCGGGTTTTCACACGCTATTTGCGCCGCCATAAGCGCGGCGGCAGGAGGTTAAAATGGCAGGATTATTAAAAAACGATTATCTCAAAGCCGTCGCGCCGCGCCCCCCGGCGGGTTTTACCGCGCTCTCGCGGCTAAAGAAATTCTTTGCCCAACCGGCTAATCAGTTCTTGATTTTGGGCGCGCTTATGCTGGTATTGTTCCTCTTAAATAAGATAAACAGTAATTTGGTTCCCTCGTCGATAATTAACGCGGTCGCGACCACCTTTATTTACGCCACCGTCGCGATCGGGTTTTGCTTGCTGCTCGGTTATTCTGGGCTTGCCTCGTTAGGCACCGCGGGCTTTATCGGCATAGGCTGTTATACGGGCTTTTACATGATGGAACAGGCCGGCGCGACCTACCTTGTCGCGTTGCTTACCGCGCTTGCGATTTCCCTAGCTTTGGGCATAGTGGTCGGCTTTATATCGCTTAGAATCGAGGGCATATATCTGGCTATACTCACCCTGGGTCTGTCCGAAATTCTGCGTAATCTTCTCATGGCGCTTAGCTCGACGATAAAAATATCGCTCGCAAACATCAAGCTGTTCGGCGTAAAGGTTGACGACAAGCAGGTATTTTTGCTTATCGTATTCATGTTTGTCGTGCTGTTGATACTTACCGGCAACCTCATAAAAAGCCCCGCGGGCAGGGCTATGCTGGCGATGAAAAATTCCACGTCCGCCGCGCAGGCGATGGGCATATCGCTCATGAAGTACCGCCTGCTTGCGTTCGTAATCTCCACCGTTTACGCCGCCGTAGGCGGACTCATGTACGTTATGCTCATTCCCAACATAACTACGTCTACGTCCCAGTTGTTCACGCTTGCGACCTCGCTTAATATTCTCGCCGCGGTAATAATCGGCGGCTCGAAGTCGCTGTGGGGCACCTTAGCGGGGACGTTTATAATATACGGACTCAACGCGACGGTGCTTAACCGCATAGCGTTCTTTTCCAAAAATCCCGCAATCATCGTAATCGTTACGGGACTGCTGCTGATACTCGTAGTTATGTTTTATCCCGGCGGACTGGCGCAAATGGTAAAGGGCGCGCGAGCCTTTATCAAGAGGAAAGCCGCCGCAATCAGGAGGCGTAGATATGGCGACGAGGATTAAGCAATTTGCCCGCGATAAGGGCAAGGGCATAAAATTTTATTTCGTGAGCGCGCTTCACCGCCATAACGGCGGACGCGCGAGGCTGTACCGCGATTTTGCCGCGACGCGTTCGCTGGAAATCGAGAATAAATACGCCGCAAAAATCGACGCGTTTGACTATAACTTAAAGCGCGAGCAGCTGGGCGCGGCGCTGTATGATTTCGACGAGGAAACGGCGTTTAATACGGCGGTAGAGCCCGTTATCGCGAGAAAAAAAACCGCGTTGAGGTTGAAATACCGCGCGCGCCGCGAGACGCTCAAACGGGCCGTAACAAAAGGCAAAATAACGGAGACCGCCGCCGCGGAAGCGCTTGCCGCCGCAGAGGCGGAGAACGAAAGGCTGCTCGGCGCGTTCCGCGAGCGGCTTACGGATCGCCGCCGCGCCGCGTTTACCGCGGAGTATAACGCGGCAAGGTCAAGCGCGGGCAGATTGAGCGCGGATGATTTCGACGCGGCAAAAACCGCGCAGGTTCTAGCGTACGCCGCCCGGCAAAAAGCGCGCTGCGCCCAAAAAAAGGAAGTGTTCGTCAGAAGAAACTCCGCGCGCACGGCGCGTTACGAACGCCGCGAAGCAAGGTATCTGAATATTCTTCGTAATACCGAAACGGCGGTGTCCGTCGGTCTCGACGACGGCGCGGTGCTCTCGGTTCGGGATTTGTGTATGTACTTCGGCGGAATCAAGGCGGTGGACGGACTGAATTTCGACGTCCGCAAGGGCGAGATATTCGGGCTTATAGGTCCTAACGGCGCGGGAAAAACCACGGTTTTTAACTGTATTACGCAGTTTTATAAGCCCACGCGGGGCGAGATTTACTTTACCACCAAGGAAGGGAAGGTAATTCTTCTGAACAAAGAAAAGGTGCACGACGTGATTTTGCGCGGCATAGTGCGCACGTTCCAGAACGTCGAGGTAATCAAGGAGGTTTCCGTTCTCGAAAACCTGCTTATTTCGGCGCACCGCCAGTACACCTCGAATTTATTCGAGCAGATGCTGCACCTTCCCGTACTTGCCGCCGAGGAGGCCGTAATAAAGGCGCGCGCTCTCAAGGTGCTCGAATTTATGGGGCTTCTGCCGTACATGGACTGGTACGCATTCGGATTACCGTACGGCGTATTAAAGAAAATCGAGATCGCGCGCACGCTTATGAATAACCCGCAGCTGATTATTCTGGACGAACCCGCCGCCGGGCTTAACGATACCGAAACGGCGGAATTATCCAAGCTTATCCGCCGCATCGCTAAGGAGTACGATTGCACAATTCTGCTTGTCGAGCACGATATGGGTCTTGTCATGGAGGTGTGCGACCGCATACTTGCGATAGCCTTCGGGCGCATGCTGGCGATAGGGACCGCCGGGGAAATCCAGGCGGACAAGAGCGTTCAGGCGGCGTATTTGGGGGTGGACGAGTAATGGAATTATTACAAATCAAGAATTTGAGTATAAGCTACGGTCCGATACACGCGGTAAAGAGCATTAACCTTGTCGTTCCCGCGGGCAGTATCGTCGCGCTTTTGGGCGCGAACGGCGCGGGCAAAACCAGTACGCTCCGGGCGGTGTCGGGCGCGGTAAAGGCAAGCGGCCGGATACTTCTCGAGGGCAGGAACATTTTGGGCGACCGCCCCTATAAAATCGCCAAATCCGGTATCAACCAATCGCCCGAGGGCAGGCTGATATTTTACGGGCTTACGGTCGAGGACAACCTAAAGGCGGGCGCGTACGGCTTAAAAAGAGAAACCGTCGCACACGCGGCGCCCGGCGGCACGCAAACGCGCCGCACAATCGGCGTAAGGGAGCAGACCGTCAAGAATATCGAACGCGTCTACAAGCTGTTCCCGATATTGCTGGAACGCCGCAAGCAGCAGGCGAGCACGCTTAGCGGCGGCGAGCAGCAAATGCTCGCGATCGGCCGCGCGCTCATGGCAAGTCCCAAGCTGTTGCTGCTCGACGAGCCGTCTTTAGGACTTGCGCCGCTCGTCATTCAGGAAATATTCAGGACGCTTCAGGCGATACGGGCGGAGGGCACCACGATTTTGATAGTCGAGCAAAATGCGCTTGCGACGCTGAAAATAGCCGACTACGGCTACGTGCTGGAGCTTGGCGAAATAGGCATGGAAGGTAAGGCGAGCGATCTCATTAAGGACGATCGGCTTATCGAGGCTTATTTGGGCGGCAAACGCGCGAAATAATAAGAGATAATTTGACGGCGCGGGGCTAAAAGCCCTCCCGGCGTTGATTATATAAAAAAATTTGACGGCGGGAAAGACCGCAAAAAAGGAGAAGAAAATGATCAAAACCAAAAAACTCACACGCGTTCTGCTTGCGGCGGTTATGTCCGTCGTAACGGCTTCGGCGCTTACTGCCTGCGGGCCCGGTACGCCTGCCGACACCGGCGAGGCACAGGGCGTATTCGCCGACAAAATCATTGTCGGGAACACTGCCGCGACTACGGGCGACTTCGCGGGCGTCGGCGTACCCTTCAATTACGGTCTGCAAGCCGCGTTCAAGGAGTACAACGACACGTTCTACGGACCTAAGGTTGAGCTGAAGCATTATGACGACGGCTTCGACGGCGCTCAGGGCTTAACCTACACCAAGCAGTTGGTAGAGGAGGACAAGATTTTTGCGCTTGTAGGACATTTCGGCACAAACACCGTATCGGCGACCACCGAGTACATCGTGGAAAAGGGCATTCCGATGGTATATGCCGCGACGGGTATTACCGCGCTCTATAATGAAAACGCCGTCGGCAACCAAAAGGCTCTTATGTCGGTTCAGCCTATTTACAATACCGAGGGACGCGCTCTCGTGGCGCGCGCGCTTGCTACGGGTGAAAACGGCGCGGGCACCGGTATGCTTTACGGGCTGGGCGCAACGAAGCTCGGCGTTATATCCACGACCGACGACGCGGGCGTAGGTATACTCGCGGGTATCGACCGTCAGCTGCAGGAAACCAAAACCGCATTTGCAAGCACGGTGGTCAAACAACAGTTTGATCCCGCCGCTACCGACATCAGCGCGCAGATTACCGCGCTCAAAACCGCAGGCTGCGACGTTATAATCGCGGCTTGTAACCAAGCTCCGCTTGTCAAGGTGCTTAACGCGATGAAGAACGCGAGTTACAACGCCTCCGTAGTTACATCCTATGTCAGCGCGTCCCCGACCACGTTAGGCAACCTCGTTAACGACGGCAGTATCACCGAAAACCGCAAGGTTTACACTACCGCGTGGCTGGATACGGGCACGCCGGACGGCCTGGCCGGATATTTGCAGTTTGCCGCGGTGATGACCGCTTACGAGACGGCTAACGGCATTACGGCGGGTACGTACGCGCTTAACTCCTACGCTATGGCGGGTTACGTCGCGGGCAACCTGTTCGTGAACGGGCTGAAAAGAGTAGGCGCCGCCGGCGACAAGCTTACGTGGGCGAATTATATCAAGGCAATGGAATCCGCTCCTATCGCTATCCCCATGGGCGGCTCCGTAAACTACGCTAACGGCTCCAGGCTCGGCATCGCCGACCTTGCGTTCAACACTATCGGAATCGAACCTACCTCGGGCACGGGCGTGGACGCGGTTCACGCGCTTGTCGCGGTAGACCATATCACGTCGCTCGGCGACCTTTGGGCGCAGGTCCCCGCCGGTATCAAGAAATAGAGCTGTCTGCACGGTATTTGTGGTATAATAAAAATACCTCACAAAACGGACGCATAGCCGTGCCAAACACGCTTTAATCGGAGGCAGGCGCCGGTGCAATAGACAGCCCCGGCGTCTGTTTTCCTAAATTTTCTTAAAAAAGAAATAAGACGACAAATATATTTTGCGGTTCGATAATAAAATCGTTCGCGCGCACTAAAGAGAGGTTCGGAACATGGATAAATACGATTACAAAGAAAAGCTCATTACCGTCGATAAGGCGCTCGGGCTTGTCAAGAGCGGGGATCAAATTATCACCGGGCTAGGGGCGGCGGAGGCGGCGGCTTTTTTTACGCGGTTTCACGAGGTGTTCGCGCGCGGCGTTAAGGACGTTACCGTCAATAACTGCCTGCCTATGTGCGACGGCGAGTATCTCAAAAATCCCGTGTACGCCGGGCAATTCGACGTGAACACGTGGTTTTACACGCCGACGCTGAGAAAAGCGCATGCGCTTGGGAACGTCGCATATATCCCGAATCATCTGCATTTGGCGGGTATCAAGCGTCTGCAGCATATCGAGCCTAATATTTATATCGGCAACGCCGGTATGCCCGACCGACACGGTTACGTGTCGCTTTCTCTTTCTAATACCTACGAAAAACGGGTCATCGAGAACGCCGACCTTGTCATTTTGGAAATCAATCCGAATGTCCCGAGGACGTTCGGCGACGTCGAGCTGCACTTGCGCGACGTAGATTATGTAATCGAGACCGATTACGCCGTGCCGGAGGTTTCCGACGCGGAGCCGAGCGAGCTAGACTATAAAATAGGAAAACTCATCGCCGACGAAATTAACGACGGAGATTGTATACAATTAGGAATAGGCAGTATGCCTAACGCGATCGCAAAATCGCTTTACGGCAAAAAGGATTTGGGCGTGCACACCGAAATGCTCACGAGCGAAATCCCGCGCCTTGCCCGCGCCGGCGTTATTAACGGGCGCAAAAAACGCCTCATGCCGGGTAAAATGGTTTGCACCTTTATTTTAGGTACGCGCGATATGTACGATTTTGTCGACGACAATCCCGCGGTCGCCGTAATGGACGGCGCCTTCGTCAACGACCCCTACGTTATCGGGCAAAACGACAATCAGGTGTCTATCAATTCCTCGATAGAGGTCGATATAACGGGACAGTGCGCTTCGGAGAGTATCGGCGTCAAGCAGATAAGCGGCACGGGCGGGCAGGCCGACACCGCGATAGGCGCGCAGATATCCAAGGGCGGCAGGTCGTACATTTGTCTGTACTCCGCGGCGTCCGTAAGGGGCGCAGACGGCGAAAAAAAGCTTGTAAGCAAAATCGTTCCGCGCTTAAACCACGGCGCGGTAGTCAGCCTTTCCCGTAACGACGTGGACAGGGTGGTGACGGAGTACGGCATCGCCGAGCTGCGCGGAACCAACGTCCGCGAGCGAGCGGAGCGGTTGATCGGAATAGCGCACCCCGATTTCCGCGACGGCCTTATGAAGGAAGCCTATGATCTCGGTATTATCGGCAAAAGGTTGTTCTGATGGCGGAGTTTTATTTAGGCGGCAAAAAAGTATATTACGAAACCTACGGTACCGGGGGCGAGCCTATACTGTTGCTTAACGGCATCATGATGTCCGCCAAGAGCTGGACGCCGTTTATCGAGAACTTCTCACGTTTTAACCGCCTTATCCTCATGGATTTTTTTGATCAGGGCGGCAGCGCGCGCATGACGGGCGCTTACGACCACGCGATTCAAATCGCGGCGATAGAGGGGCTTTTGGCGCACCTGAAGCTTTCGGTCGTCAATATTTGCGGCGTTTCGTACGGCGCGGAGGTCGGTCTCGGCTTTGCCGTGAAGCATCCCGATAAGGTGCGGCGGTTAGCGCTCTTTAACGGCGGCGCGCGCACGGCTCCGCTGCTCCGCGATATCGGCCGCGCATGGAACGAGGCGGCGCGCGCCGAGGGCGGACTCGCTTACTATCTTGCGGCTATTCCGGTAATTTATTCCGATTCGTATTACGAAAATCACGCCGACCGTATGGCGAACCGTCAAAAAAACCTCGTGCCGTATTTCGGCACGCAGGAGGTCAAGGAGCGTTTAATCCGCCTTACGGACAGCTCGGAGAATTTTAACGTAGTCGATAAGCTCGGCGCGCTCGGTATGCCGGTGCTGATCGTCACCGCCGCCGACGATTATCTGATACCCTTGAGGGAGCAGGAAATTATGGCGGAGGGGATCAAGCACGCTCACCGCGTTATACTGCCCGCCTGCGGTCACGCTTCGATGTACGAGCAGCCGCTCTTGTTCTCGGCGTTAACGCTGGGCTTTATCAATTCACAAAACGGCGAATTTGTGATACAGTAAAATAATATATTATTACAGGAGATAAAAGTTATGACCTCCGCATCGACCTCCGCGGCTTGCCGCAAACAATACGTAGATATCGGCACCGGTGAAAAGCTCGCCTACCTTGACAAAGGCGACGGCGACGTTATTTTGTTGCTGCACGGCAACATGAGCTCGTCCTTGCACCTCTTGCCGCTATTTAACCGGTTGCCGGGCGGCTTCCGCGTTATCGCGCCCGACCTGAGAGGGTTCGGCGATTCTACTTACAATAACCGTTTCGACAGTATCGGGGAGCTTGCACGCGACGTCAAGGCCCTTGCCGACGCGCTCGGGGTAGTCTCCGCGCACGTCGTCGGGTGGTCTGCCGGAGGCGGGGTAGCCTTGGCGCTTGCCGCCGAATATCCCGGGCTTGTGCGCGGCGTGTTCTCCGTAGAGGGCGCCAGTCACCGCGGTTACCCGCTTTACAAAAAAAACGCGGACAATACCTCCTCCGCCGAGCCTTACGGGAGCAAGGACGCGCTCGCGCTCGACCCCGTCGCCGTCGCGCCCTGTCTTGCGGCGACCGCAACGCAAAACGCCGCGTTTTACGATTATATATGCGATTTAACGCTGTTTCCGCATAATAAGCCCTTGCCCGCGGAGAGATACACCGGGGAAATTCTGAAGCAGCGCAGCCTCGTCGATATCGATTGGGCGCTCGCTAATTTTAATATGTCGTCCGCCCCTAACGCTTACCGCGCCGGAGACGGTACGGTAGGACGGATAAAATGCCCGTGCGTCTTTACGAGCGGCGACACCGATTACGTCGTTCCGCCGCAAATGGTCGCCGAAAACGTCGCGGCAATCGCGGGCGCGCGGCTTATCGAATACCAAAGGTGCGGACACTCGCCGTTTGTGGATTGTCCCGACCGTCTGACGGCGGATCTGCTTAATTTTGTCGGGAGAAAGAAATGAACAACTGGAACAAAATGAACATCTGGCACAATATTTCCAAAAGCCGGGTGACGGACGAAAAATTCATCGCCGTCATAGAAATATCCAAAGGCAGTAAAAAGAAGTACGAGCTTGATAAGGAAACGGGCTTGCTGATTTTGGACAGAATTTTGCACACGTCCACGCATTATCCCGCTAATTACGGGTTTTTGCCGCTTACGTACGCCGAGGACGGGGATCCGCTGGACACGCTCGTGCTTTGCAGTGAAACGCTCGAGGGGCTTACTACGGTGGAATGTTATCCGATAGGCGCGGTACGCATGACCGACGGCAAGGACAACGACGACAAAATTATCGCAATCCCCGTCAACGACCCCACGTGGAACTTTTACAAGAATATAGAGAATCTGCCCCCGCATATTTTGGACGAAATCATGCACTTTTTTAAGGTGTACAAGGCTCTCGAAAACAAAAAAACATCCAACATCAAAATCCTTAATATCGACGAAGCCAAGCAAATCATAAGAAGCGCGATGGATGAATACAAGCGCAGGTTCTGATTATAGGCCGCCCAAACGCGAATAAACCGACCAAGCGCGAATGCGCGCTCACTCGCCGCCCGCTGCGGATGGCTCGGTTCGCTTAATCGCATTCAGTCGGACTTTTGCCGCCCAGACGCGAATGCGCGCTCGCTCCGCCGCCTTAGCGGCGGCTACGTCTCGCTTTATCGCATTCGGGCGGACTTTTGCCGACCAAGCGTGAATCGGTGCTACGACAAGCCGCCCTTTACGGGCGGCTTGTCTTGCTTAATCCGATTCAGTCGGACTTAAAGAGGTTTAGTCTATCCGGGTGTGTACCGTAGCACGTTACTCGCGTGGTCATTCCGCTCGCTTGCGCTCGCTAGCGGTACGGTTCAC
>JAITNT010000149.1 GCA_031290295.1 Clostridiales bacterium | reverse complement strand
TAATCCATCGAAAGCCGCATGGACTCATCGTTAACGGGTCCCTCTCCGGAAAAGCTGTGCCACGAAAGATAGCCCCCTGTCCGACTTGTTTGCGGAGCGTTGTTCCAAAGCCCCGTAAGAGCCTGCGTGCCCGCGCCGGCTTTAACTACGGCATGCGGGTTGATCCAAGCGGAAGTGACTTCGATACGGACAAAGTTCTTAGAGTCATAAATATCCGTAAGCGTCACGGTATATTTATCAAGGGCTTTTACGCCTTTTTGAGGCGGAATCGGTAAAATTTCAATCAACGGGTCGGTTGCGGACTTTGTGCTTACGTCTATAATATTTTTGTAGGTTACGGACGCGCCGTCGGTCGTTCCGCTCATCAACAATCCGCTGTAACTGCCTAAGTAATCGGGGGCTTTTGCGCCCGCTTGCAAAGTTACAAAAGACGAATTCGCCGTAACCATCGAAGCGGAACCGTTTTTGACTGTAAAGGATATATGCTTGCTGTGTACCGCGCCGCTTATTACCGCCGAATAAACTACGTTATATCCGCCTATCTCGTCCGGCACAAATTTTAAGAAAGTATATTTTTTGCCTGACGGCGCATACGCGATGCCGATTCCAGAATAAGTTATACCGTTAAAAACAACGACCGCTTGCGGCAGCGTCAACGATTCGCCGGCAATGTAAAAGTCTTTGATAACGCCGTCAAATTGATACCCCGCTACCGTCGAGCTTACCGTAAATGTATATGTTTCGGACGTTAAAATGTGGGCATGATCTTTGACGGTATAAATTATGTCGTACGTGCCGACGGCGTCCGGAGTAAACAAATTGTCACTTGCGCCCGAAAAAATCGCCACTTCATACCCGCCGCGCTTAACCGTTGCGTCCACGGGCAGCGGAACATTTCTTTTGGTAATGCCCGAATACGCAACCGCGCCGTTTACGGTAATATTACCGCCAAGCCCTATTTGAACGTTCTGCTCGTAACCGCCGTTATTGATATCGTAGAATACCGGGGGTTCTCCGGCTTTAACGTCAAGCTCAACCCTGACCGGCGTGCCGACAATTCCCGAGCTGTCGGATGCGGAATAAACTATCGCGTATGAACCCGCCGTTTGCGGAATAAAATACGAGCTTTCCTGCCAAGCCGAGCCGAGCGGAAGCGGCGTTCCCGCCGCGCTGTTAAGAGAGATTTCGGCATTTGACGGATTGTACGCACGAACGTTGATATTGCTTATCTTCCCATCGATAAAAGCATAACCGTAAGGCTTCGATACGGGCAATTTTTTACCCTCGTAATAATTATAAGGATAAGAAGCGGAAATCATAGGTCCTGCCGAATCTGTTAAGAAATTGCCGGAGAAGCTTTGTCCGCTTACCGAATACAAAACAAACCGTCCCGTTTTGCCGTAGTTGATTTGCGAAAAAATGAAGGAAACGTCATACTCGTCAAACCCGTCCTCAAACAGGTCGGCGGCGCGGAAATCGGCGGAGTCGGATAAATCGGCAATAAGCCTTTTTTGTTCTATGGCTGCCGAAATCCCGTAATTATAGCCGTAAACGCACTTTGTAACCGGATCGAAGATGATTCGCACGGGTTTAGTGCTAGAGGATATTTGACCGTTAAACAAAACGCGGTTGCAAAAACTCGTGCCGCCCAGTTGCGTAAACATTCCTCTGGTGTTCCACTTAGTCGAAATAGGATGAGCGGCAATGCCGTCGGCCGTATAGTACGAGCCGGTAAGGCTCGAACCGCTTTCCACGCGGGCAGAAACGACCGTTACGCTCGTCCGCTGACCGCCGCAAAGAATAATGTCAAAAAATCTGCCCGAACCGCGGTCGGTAAGACGGATTTTTAATTCCGATAAATCCAAATAACGGTTTACGTACGGATCCCCTTTGGCGTAAAGCACATCGCCGCTGTAGTCCTCCTCGGAATAAACGCGGAGAGAAATATCCATCAATCCGCTGACCGGTGAACTGAGCGATACCGCCGCGCCCTCCGTTTGACTCTCAAAAAGAACACCCTTTTTACCGGCGTCCATCGCGAACGGCGCCGCCGCGTCCGGTTTTATCGCAACATTAGCGGGAACATTAAACAAATCCGCCACTCCCATAAGAACCGCCGCTTTGGTCGTAAAAATCAACAACGGACCCGTGACTATTGCGGCGCACAAAAACATATACAATATAATTTTGATTTTTCCGCGCCTTACGACATTTGTGACTTTTTCCATTATGTCCTCCTTGTTTTTTATGCATCTAATTAATGTTTTTATATCAAGCTGCTTGAAGTACTAAACAAAGGTACCCCTGTTTTTGCACCTATTAAATTTCTTCTTTTTTTACATTCTTTCTTTATCCTTTAAGACCGCCGATCGCAATATTCCCCATCAGCCTGTTATGGAACGCCATAAATAAAACGAATAAAGGAATAGTCATAAGCATACAACCGGCGACTTGAATCGGCACATAGTTAATCTCCTGCGTGTTCGCAAATTGGAAGCGGTACAGCCCGTACGATACTGTCGGCATACTCGGCAAGTAAATCATGGCGGTCGTGTATTCGTTCCAATACGCTATAAAAGAAAGCAACGCTACGGCGAATACGGCTTTTGATACCATCGGGAACATTATTTGCGTCATAATTCTGAATTGCGATGCCCTGTCAACCTGCGCGGCTTCGGCAAACTCCCACGGAACGCTCCGGAAAGCCGCGTAAAGAATCAGAAAATTCGTACCCAAAAAAGTACCTTTAAGTATCCAAATTCCTATAATATTATCATAAAAGCCCAGCGCTCTCATAATTTGTATTTCCGACGGCAGGCTTCCGACGATTGGGATAATTAATGCGACTATTACCAAAGCGTACACAAAATTGCTAAAACGGTATCTGTATTTTTCGGCAGCATACGCGGTCACCAACGGCACGAGCGTATGCATTAAGGTACAGCCTACCGCATACAATATAGAGTTAAGTAATAATATAGGCATATGCACCGGCTGACCGCTCACCGGAACGTAAATATTCCTGAACGCGGTAGCATAATTGGAAAAATGCCATTTGTCGGGAAATCCGAACGGATTATCCAAAAAATCTAGCCTGTCCTTAAACGACGTTATAAATGCCCAAAGCATAGGAGCGAGTAGAATCAGCGCGTATAAGGCAAGCAACCAAAAGCCTGTTATTAAAAAGGGGCTTTTATATATATTGACGCTTCCGTTTTTCTTCCGCTTCATATGGCATCCCTCATGGGGTCAAATCTATCGAGCAAATATTTTGCCCCCAACGTTATCGGCAACGCAGCAGCCGTAAAAAGTAATCCCGCGGCAGCCGCATACGGATAGTCGTTAAAAGTTGACGACTTGCCTATTACTCTGACGAACAAAAAATAACCGAGCGTGCTCACGTTTGCCTGCGCCTCGTCACCGAAGAAGTTATACAATGCCGCCTGCGAAGTAAATATTCCGGCAACGCCGGCGACCAAGAATAACGAAACCGTCGGATAAATGAGCGGCAACGTAATACGAATAAATTCCTGAAACATATTCATGCCGTCAAGCTTGCCCGATTCGACAAGCTCTTCCGAAATCCGGCTCATTGCCCCGGAATAAATTATTATTTGTGTGCCGAACCCCGCCCAAATGTTATATGCAATGATAGTCGAAAATGCGGTCTTAACGTCCGTCAAAAGCGTGGGCAGTTCTATGTTAAATTTAGAAAACAGTCCCGGCAACCCGCGTTCGACAAAGTATTTGAACATCATCGCCATAACGATCGAGGAAACTATTTGAGGCAAGAAAAGCACTATCCTGTAAAACCCCTTAAGCGGTATTTTTTTGTATAGGAAAAAGGAGAACATTAGGTTCAAGGGCAATACTATCAGCAAAGAAACGCCGTACATCAACAGCGAATTTTTAGCCGCATATTTCAAAAGCGAGGTTTTGAATAAATCGCCCGAAAAATTACTAAAGTTTGCAAAGAAATTTGAAGCCTCTAAAAAGCTAAATTCTCCTCCGTCGAACTTCTTAAATGCCAATAATACAGAATTAATATTCACGCCGATATAAAATACGGCGTAATGCGCGAGCGGATACGCAAGCAGGCATATATAAAAAATCAGGCGTTTTCTCTTTGAAGACTTTAAGCCGCCGAGCTTTCTTGCTCTCATAGAAAACGGTTACCCCAATCTGAATAAGGCGCGGAAAGCCCGTCAAAATATTTCTGCGGAGTCATACTTGCCATGTTACGGAACGCGATAAACGGATCGTCGTAAGGTACGCTGTTTACGGTAGTGTTCCAAGACCATTCTAAAAAGTACGAATAGTTATTGCGGCGCAACTCGCTTTCAAACATATTGTAGAAAACTATCGGAAGATTAAGATTGTTTGTATAGTTATACATTATCTTAGTATATTCGGTCATCTGCGCAAGATCCGATGCAGTCAAATCGTAGTCGAACGCCCGCGCCACGCCGGTATAACGGTGGAAAAGGCGCAGTATCTCATCGCTGTGCAAATACCTGACAAAATCCTCCGCAAGCGCCGTCTTGGGCGACCCCGAATAAATACAAACGACCGAATCTCCGCCGGTACACATAAGCGTCATTTCTTCCGCGCCGCTGCCGTCGTCCGGCTTAGGGATAGGCAGCATACCGAATCTGCGGTTGGCTTTTGACCATTTATCCCCGTATTTGACGCTCATATCGTTGAAAGTTCCCGTGGCTTCCGATTCCCACCACGTATTCTCAATTATCATACCGATAGGCTGATTTCTTTGGCGACTCATCAAAAATTCGTCTTGAGCCGACAGATGCGATTGTGAGGTCGTGAACCCGAACGAAGAATAATAATCCGGATCATCCATTATGCTCGCCGCCAACTCCAAGGCGTAGAGCTTGCCCGGTTGTTTCTGAAGAAGGTAAGCGTTGGAATTATTTATCGTTACCGAACCGTCTCCGAAATTGTACGCACCGCTGAAATTATTATTAAGGTTATATCCGTACGCGCCCTCGTAGTCCACCCAAGCGGATGCCAGCCAACGTTTGCGGTAATGCGGGTATTGCCCCGTCCAAGTAAAAGGTTTTACGCCTTTT
This sequence comes from Clostridiales bacterium, assembly GCA_031290295.1. Classification (GTDB taxonomy): domain Bacteria; phylum Bacillota; class Clostridia; order Christensenellales; family DUVY01; genus JAITNT01. The sequence goes on along the minus strand of JAITNT010000149.1, from coordinate 1,412 downwards.
TTTCTCATTTCAGCCAGTAGCTGCTTAAATTGCGAAAGGGTAGCCGGCAATCCGTCGTCGTCGGTACCCTCGACCCCGTCAGGTCCGACCGATTTTTTTTGGCTTGCCTGCGTGATAAATCCTGCGCCGCTATAGTTAAAATAGAAATTATATTCGTCAAAGAGGTCTATATCGTATACGATAGTGGTAAACGCCATATGAAACGGAAGCGCATAATATTTATCTTCTTGGTTATAGTAATCGCGCACCTGCGGGAAAATCTTTTCTTCGATAGTACGCGTTTCGCCGTATTCGGATAACTCCGTCGTAACTATATCGGTAATGTCGTGCAAGTATCCTTTATCAATAAAGGTTTCGTAAGTAAGCCCGGTCAACAGATACATATCCTCTCTGTTGGTTGGCATCGTTGTCGCCAACGTACTGGAGCTGTAAAGGTCTTTCTCGTTAATAATTTCTATTTTATACTCGTTATCGTGCAAAGCCTCCCAGCCTTTAGCCGCCTCTTTGAGCCATCCGTCCCCCAACGCTCCAAAATAATTCCCGACATACAGCGTATTAGGGTCGTTCTTTTTGCTTGATGATCCGTTGCAAGACGACAGTATAAACGTTACCAAAAGCACCGCCGTTAAAATTAAATTAACCTTTTTTCTCATGCATAATTCCCCCTTGCATATATTATAATAATTATATTCCCTCCGTTGACGGATTTCAATCATAAAAATCATATTAAAGTTAATATTTTCGGTGATTTTATAGTTTGTCCTTGACAACATTTTTGTTTTATCGTATAATTCGGGTATGGTGAAATTAAAAGAATTGATGGCGGAACGCGTCCGCCCGAAAGGCGTTTGCATCCCGATGCACAAGCATGAGTATTACGAATTTGTATATTTTATTAACGGCAAAGGAACAACGTCTTTTAATAATAAACAATCGCCTTTTTATTCTAACGTCGCTTTTTTATACGCGCCGGAAACGCCGCATGACGAAATTTACTATGAAACCGGTGCAAGTATAGTCTTGCGCTTTTATGTAACCGATGAAAATATTTCGCTTGATAACCAAATAATCCAAGATGACAATTTAATAATATACGGGTTACTGCAAAACATTTTGGAAGAATACAAAACAAAACAATCCCATTGGCAAACCGTAATGAATAACACTATCTTTGAATTGCTCGTATATATAATTCGGCAGACCGTCGATAAAACAAAACGCATTGACAATATAGGAAACGTTATTTCACATATCAATGGCAATTTCGTTTCTAAATTGAATATTAAAGAACTTGCCGAAACCATAGGCTACAGCGTAGAGCATTTCCGTTACCTGTTCAAAAAATTCACCGGTTTTTCGCCAAAAGAATACATTCTGAATAAACGTCTTGAAAAAGCCGTAAATATGCTCGA
>JAITNT010000071.1 GCA_031290295.1 Clostridiales bacterium | reverse complement strand
ATAACCGCGTCGCCCTCGCCGAAGCCCGAATACGCCCCCGCCATAAAGGGATTATCCTCTACCGAGTTGCAGAAAACCACGAGCTTAGCGCAGCCTATGCCGTCCGCGCCGCGCGTGTTATACGCCGTTTTCAAAATAATCTCGCCGAGCCGCCGCACCGCATCCATATTTATGCCGGCCTTACTCGAAGCGACGTTGACGGAAGCGCAAACCTTGTCGGTAACGGTAAGCGCCTCGGGCAGGGTATCCAAAAACTCCGCCTCGAACTCGGTCATGCTCTTATGCACAAGGGCGGAATACCCTCCGATAAAATCTATACCCAAGGTCTTAGCCGCGCGGTCGAGCGTGCGGGCGAGCTGAATATAGCCCCTGCAGGACGCGCCGATATTAGCTATAGGGGTTACGGACACGCGCTTATTGACTATCGGTATGCCGTATTCGGCGGCAAGCTCCTTTCCTACCTCGACGAGCCTTTCGGCGCGGGAGGTGATTTTTTGGTACACCTTATCGCAGGTGCGCTTTACGTCGTCCGAAATGCAGTCGCAGAGATTTATGGCGCAGGTTATCGTGCGCACGTCGAGATTTTGACCGTCTATCATCTGTATCGTTTCTAAAATATCGCTCTTGCTTATCATAGGTCGTCCCCGTCCGGTATACGGCTAAATTTTGTGCATGGAATTAAATATATCCTCATGCTGAATTTTTATGCTCACGCCTATCTGCCCGGCAAGCCTGTCCGTCATAACGGAAAGCTCGCCTATTTTCAGCTTGCACTGCGAAATATCCGCAAGCATAATCATAACGAAATACTCCTGCAGCACCGTCTGGCTTATGTCCTCGATGTTAGCGTCAACCTCGTACAGCGCGTTGCTCACCTTAGCGATTATGCCCCTTTTGTCCTTACCTATTACGGTAACTATAGCTTTCAATCTAAATGCTCTCCTTTGTACGCGCGGTTTCATACGCGACCAGCACGCCCGCGTGCGTTATATATTTGATACGCTGTCCCGCCTCGAACTGCGGCTTAGGCAGTCCCATCTCGATAAGAATACGGCGTTCCGGCAAATCCTGCCGTTTGACTACCTTTTCCTCGCAAATAAGCGAATAAAATATAACCCCGTCCTTTGTGTGCGGCTCGTCCTCGAACCTCAAAAAATTACCGGAATACGATTCGGACACGCCGTTGATGTAATTTTTCAGAAGCTTGTAATAATGCCTTATCGGCGAAAACTGCATAGCGAAGAAAAACAGCGACCACGCCCCGAACAGTACGCAGGTAACGATGTTAAGAAATTCCATAAGCCCGCGCGGGAAGGTGTTCCGCATAATAAAGAAGAACACGTTCAGCCCGACCGCCGCCGCCGCAACCGAAAAATAAACTATTAACAGCTTGTCCCGCTTAGCCTTAGCCGCCCGATAATTATTCTCATTATAAATATAAGTCATGCGCCCGATTCCTTTATAATTTTACACTTCTTAACAGTATACCACACAACCCCCTAATTTTTCAATGAATATTGCGTAAAAATTTAATAAGCCGCTCATAAGCCGACCAAGCGTGAATGCGCGCTAATGAACCGCCCAAACGCGAATGCTCGCTGCGCTGCGCCTGCGGCGCCGTCTCGCTTCTTCGCATTCAGTCGGACTTTTGCCGACCAAACGTGAATGCGCGCTGCGCTGCGCCTGCGGCTAACGCCTTGCTTATCCGCATTCAGTCGGACTTCCAACGGCATAGCCTATCCGGGTTATTACTGCGTACTCGTTTAGTACGGTTAAAAGCAGCCATGTCATTCAGAGGCGCGCTAGCGCGCCGTAGGAATCCAGTTTAACTCTATCCGCTTCCCCGCTTCCCCGCTTCCCCGCTTCCCCTCTTCGCCGCCTACCAATCATTCTCTTGCCCTCTTCTTCCCTCTTCCCTCTTTCCGCTACCCCATTCCGCCCCGCCTGTGTTATAATACCCCCATGGAAATATTCTACAAGGGCGCGAATCCTTACTTTTTGGGCGCGCTCATACTAATAACGTTTTTGCAATTCGCGCTGATGAGCCCGAGGTTCGATTTAAGACTCTCCGTTTTCTTTATCGAATCCGTCGGTCTTACCGCCGTAATGCTGCCGCTGACCGCCATATTCACGACGGTTTGGGGAATCGCTTCCTGCGTCGTCTGCGCCCTGTACGCGTTGGGTGCGGGAATCCACCTCGCCAACGGCAAGCGAACGGTAAAGGAAGTAGTCACCGGACCAAAGGGCAGGCATAGGCATTAGGGCGCGTTCACACTAAAGTTGTTGTGAACCCCTCGGTTATCAGCTCCCGCTCCTCGGTCGCCCGTATATAACATTGCAAACCGTGCACAATACAAACAATATCCATGTCATTCTGAGCTTGTCGAAGAATCTCTTCGCCGCTTACTAATACAATCAACCCTATCAATGTCATGTTGAGCGTAGTCGAAACATCTCTTCGCCGCTAATCCGCCCAGACGCGAATGCGCGCTCGCTCCGCCGCCTTTGCGGCGGCTTCGTCTCGCTTCTTCGCATTCGGGCGGACTTCAACGGCATAGTCTTATCCGGGTTATTACTGCGTGCTCGTTTAGTACGGGTAAAAGCCGCCATTGTCATTGCGAGGAGCGTAAGCGACGTGGCAATCCAGACCCTATCCGTCATTGCGAGGAGCGTTAGCGACGTGGCAATCTAGCTTAACTCTATCCTCTCTCTTCCCTCTTCGCCGCTTTCACCGCCCAATATACAATTCACTTATCCTCTTTCCCCCGGTCACCCTCACATAAAATTATCCCATTACCCTATTGCAGGCTCTTTTTCATAACCCCGGACGCCAGCGTAAACACCAGCACGCGCCCGGCGCCGCCCCGCCTGAGCGTATGCGCGCATTCGTCCGCCGTCGCGCCCGTCGTTATAACGTCGTCAATCAAAATAACGGTTTTGCCCTTTATATCCACGGCGTCGTTACGGGCAAAACAGCTTTTTATATTCTCGAACCGCTCTTTACGGTTAAGCCTCGCCTGCTCGGGCAAATCGCGCGTCTTTAGCAGCGCCTCGCCCACGGGAATACCGACCGCCCCGGATACGGCGCGCGCAAGCTCGGCGGACTGATTGTACCCTCTTTCCTTGAGCCTTTTCGCGGACAGCGGCACGGGAACAAGCAGGTCGGCGGTCCACCCCAGCTCCGTAAGCCTGTCCGCCATAACCGCCCCCAAATTCGCTGCGAGATACCTCTTCCGTCCGAACTTCAGACCGTACACAAGCTTAACCGTGCCGCCGCGGTAAACGAGCGCGCTGCGCGCCCGTTCAAAATAGAAATCCGTTTCCTTACAGTCCTCGCAGTATGCGGCCTCGTTAAGAAGCTGCTTTCCGCACCGCTCGCAAACGCCGCGGTTATTCAGCTCGAAGCTGCAATCGGCGCACAGCGAATAGCGGTTGCGCACGTGCACCTCGCCGTCGCAGACAATGCACGTCACGCCCTCGGGAAAAAACGCATCCTTTAATGACTTCAAAAAAGGCATTATATTTATTTAACCCCCGCCGCGGCAAGGAACTTATCGAAGCCGTCCGTTCCCGCCTTAAACACCGCGGTACACTCCAATATCTTACGGCAGGTTCGGTTTATGTATTCGCGCACAAGCCGCCGCGCGGTTTCGGGCGCGTTAGCCGTCCCGAAGCTTGCGGTAAGCTCCTCGACCATGCCGTAGTGCTTGTTATCCCGCTCGCTCCCGATGTTTTTCAGCGCGCCCGTCAGCGCGTCCTCGACCGTTTTCAGCTCGGTACTCAACCGCCCGGGCAGAATGAACAAGCCCATAGCCTCGATAAGCCCTATGCCCTCGCGCTTGATGTGGAAGTACTCGGGGTGCGCGTGGAAAATCCCCTCCGGGTACCGTTCGTCGGTACGGTTATTGCGAAAAATAAAATCGAGCAAATACTCGCCGCCTATTTTTCTGCAGATAGGCGAGCAGCTGTTGTGCGGCTTATCGGTATACGCGAGCACGCCCGCGTCCGCGTCGGTATACTCCGCCCAAAATTTTATAAACCGCTCCCCCGCCGACCGCATAGCGTCGCGGTCGCTTGTCCGCAGCCGTACCGCGTTATTGTACCAATCGAGAACCTCTACCGTAACCCCGTCGAAGCCGCGCTTATCCCTCACGGGGGCGCCGAATACCGGCAGGTCGAAATATCCGCCCTGATAATGCTCGTGGTTAAGTATCGAGCCGCCTATTAACGGCAGACTCGCGTTACTGCCGATGAAGTAGCCCGGAATATAGTCTACAAAATCCAGCAGCTTTTCCGTCGTCGCGGAGTCTACGGTCATAGGCGTGTGCTCGCGGTTGACCGCTATGCAGTGCCGGTTATAGTACACGTACGGCGAAAACTGAAAGAACCAGTCCTCGCCGCCGAGCTTCAAAGGAACGGTGCGGATATTCTGACGCGCGGGCGACCGCGGCGTACCCGCAAAGCCCAAATTCTCCTCGCACAACGCGCATTTAGGGTAATTGCTCACAGGCGCCGCCAAAAGCCTGGCGATCTCCGCGTTAGATTTTTCGGGCTTAGAAAGATTTACCGTGATAATCAGATTTTCCTTTTCCGCCCGCCAAATTATGTTTTTATCGATAGCCGACTTGCGGATATAGTTGTTATGCACGGATAAATCGTACAAATAATCGCAAGCCGCGAGCGCGCCGTTTTTATTTCGCACGGAACGGAATTTCCGTTCTATAATGGACGGCGCGGGCGTAACCGCGCCCATTATTTTGGTTAGGAAATTATCGAGCCCCGCCTCGTCCGTCAGTCCTTTTTCAAGCGCAAATTCTCCAAAAGGCTCCAAAATCACATCGGGCACCGGCAACCCGTCGATAAACGCCGTATCTACGGCGCAATCGTTTATAGCCGGCAAGCCCAAAATGTCCAGCAAAATATTACGGGCGTATATCTTGTCGGAGCTTTTCAGCCCCAGATGCTTACCGGCGTAATACGTCAGACCGTTCACCGCGGCGTCGATTTTTTCCGCGCTTTTTATGCAGTCCATTAAATTTCCTCCGTTTTACAAAAACTTCTTCAGCATACCGATTTTATTTTTTTTGGGGAAATAGCGCACCGGCATATCGAAATCCCCCTTATGCAGCACGCTCTTTTGATGGCTCAGCGTCCTGAAGCCCTCGCGCCCGTGGTAACGCCCCATTCCGCTGTCGCCCACGCCGCCGAACGGCAAGCCGTCGACCGCCAGATGCGCCACGGTGTCGTTGATACAGCCGCCGCCGAACGATACGGTGCGCATGAATTTTTTTTGCGCCTTTTTGTCGTGCGAGAACAAATACAGCGCGAGCGGCTTAGGCCTTGACCGCACGATCCGCGCCGCATCCTCCGCGTCGTCAACCTCGATTATCGGCAGTACCGGACCGAAAATTTCCTCCGCCATAACGGGGTCGTCAAGCTTAACGCCTGTGAGAATCGCGGGCGCGATTTTGCGCTCCTCATCGAGGCTTCCGCCGTAATAATAGGTCTCCGCGCCCTCTATAAGCGCCTTAACGCGGCTGTAGTGGCGCTCCGATATCATTTTGGGGTAATCCGCGTTGTGCAAAACGTCCTTGCCGTAAAACGCCTCGACGGCGCGGACAAGCTCCTTTTTTAGCGCGTCGGCATACTCCCTTTTGACAAGCACATAGTCCGGCGCGACGCAGGTTTGACCGGAGTTTATCAGCTTGCCCCAAATAATTCTGCGCGCCGCCGTCCGCATAGGGAAGGTGCCGTCCACGATACACGGGCTTTTGCCGCCAAGCTCCAACGATACGGGCGTAAGGTTCTTAGCCGCCGCCGCCATGACCGCCTTGCCTACGGCGGTGCTGCCGGTGAAGAAAATATAATCGAACCTCTCCTCCAGCACCTCGGCGTTAGCCTCCCTGCCGCCCGTCGCCGCGGCGACGTATTCGGGCGGAAAAATCTCCCCGAGCATTTTGACGATAACCCCCGAGGTCGCCTGCGAATACCGCGACAGCTTGATAAAGGCGCAGTTGCCCGCGGCAATCGCGGCGACCAAGGGATTTACCGTCAGCTGAAACGGATAATTCCAGGGCGACATAATCAGCACGACGCCGAACGGCTCGTAATAAATACGCCCCCCGGACGGAAACTGATGAAAGGGCGTGCGCACCCTTTTCGGGCGCATCCACCTCTTTAATCCCTTGAGCGCGCATTTAATTTCCGCCTTGACCACCCCTATCTCGCACATATAGCTCTCGAAATCGCTCTTGCCGAGGTCGGCTTTAAGCGCGCCTATCAGCTCGCCGGCATACTTATCGATACCGCCGTCGAGCCTCAAAAGCATCTCCCGCCTGAACGCGTAGTCCAGCGTCCCGCCGGACTCAAAAAACGCCCTCTGCGCCGTTACCGTTTCTTTTATTTTCATTCCGCTCCTCCCCGCAACGCCTTTACCCGCGTCGCCGCTTCCTTTATTTTCATTCCGAACCTCCCCGCAACATACTCCCATTCTACCACTAGGAACATTTGTTTGTCAAGACACTTTGACAGAAATCGCAAAATATTTTTTGCCAAATTTTTCCAATTTTTATTGTGCAACTTTACCTGTGCACCCCGCGCCTTAGTTGTATTGTGTGCGGATATAAGCCGCCATTGTCACTAGCGAGGCGCGCTAGCGCCGTAGGAATCCGGTTATAATTTTATCCTCTTTCCTTTTCGGGTTACCGCCATGCAGCAGACGGTTTCTGGATTGCCACGTCGCTTTCAGCTCCTCGCAATGACAAACACAGTTTGTTTACCCGTACCCTATTATAAATCAAAACCCTATCCGTCATTGCGAGCGCAGCGTGGCAATCCAGTTCTAACTTGTCCTCTTTCCTCTCTTCGCCGCTTTCACCGCCCCGATGCAATTCACTTGCCCTCTTCCCTCCGTTTGCGTTTTTCATCCTTTTTTGACGCACCGGCAAAAAAGAACTCATTTCAACCCCTCCAACTCTCCCTCGCTAACCTCTTCAAATTCCGCCGCCCCTTCCTCTCCGTACGACGCAATCGCGATATAGCAGCCGTTCCTGCGGTAACTCCGGATATACGCCGTACCCGCCCCGGCGGGCAATTCCGCGCGGAAACCGCCCCCCGCGACTGTCGGCGCGATATCCGCCAAATATTTTATCGAAAGCCCCGCAAGCTTCAGGGCGCTTTCCTTAGCCGTCCAGCGCGAAAAGAAATACTCCCGCTTCTCCGCGCCCGACAGCCCGTCGATTTCCGCCCGCTCCTTATCCGTAAAGGCGCGCACGGCGGGCACGGTCTCCCTTATGCGTTCGGCGTCCGCGCCTACCGGACAATCGGACACCGCGCACAGCGATAACCCTTGCGTATGGGAAATATTAAAATGAATTTTTCCTGAAGCCAAACGCGGTTTTTCGCCGCCCGTAACGATATCCAAAGGAACGCGCTCCCCGCACCCCGCGCGCGTTTTAAGCGCGTACAAAAGCAACAGCTCCGAGGAAGCCGAACGGGTCCTTCCCTCCGGGGTGCGCGCCCTTTCGATTTTCCGTATGCGCTCCGCGCTCAAAACGCCGTAATAGCCGCGTATATCGCCGACAAACGCACCGCCGAACAAATACGCCTTAATCATAGGCTCTCCGAATCGTTTGCGCCGAACGCCGCCGCCTGACCGCTTTCCTTTTTGCCCCGGGCGCATAAATTGCTGAAATGCTCGCAGTTGTTGCGCAGCAAATTATAGCCCCCTTCGCCTATATGCGACATAGCGTTAGCCGCCGCCCTTTCCGGCTTAAAAAAGCCGTGAAGCGCCGGGAAGGATACCTTCCTGACCTCCAAAAATCCGTCGCGCAAAAATTGCCCGAGCGTAACCGCGCGAACCTCTATGCCGTCCGGATCGGCGGTTATATCGGACTCCGCGCCGCCGAAATGCACGACGGTATTATCGTCCACATAAATCCCGTGATGATAATATCCGCCTCGGTTAACGCGGATTTGACAGCCCTTACGCGGCTCGCAAAATTCCCATCTGTCTTTCACGGTTTGATTACCTCCCGGCTAATTCTTCGGAGGGTCGTCCCGGGTCCGCTTTTTGCGTACCGGAACGGGAAGCTTCTCGTACTCCCCCTGCAGCTCCGTCAAAGCCGCGGCTATTTTTTCCGTAAGCAGGGTTACGGGACGCGCGCCCGTAAGCGCGGCCTCTTGCTCCACCTCGGCGATATTTATAGGCTTGCCTATAAAAACGTGCGTATGGTGAAACATCGGCGCGGTCTTGATAAACATAGGCACGACGGGCGCCTTACCCTTGAGCGCCAGCCACGAAATTCCCGGCTTCAGGGGCTGCAGCGTGCCGTCGGGGCTTACATGCCCCTCGGGCATAATCCCCACCAGACCGCCGTCGCCCAGAATGCCGATAACCTTTTTCAGGCATCCGAGATCGAGCGCGTTGCGGGTTATCTTAATCATACCGACCCTATCGAGAAACCATCCGAGGAATTTGTGCTCGTCCCAAAGAATCTCCGCCATTACGATACGCACCCGCCGCCAAATCCACGTTATATTGATTATCGTACCGTCTCTGTAGCTGAAATGGTTGGAGGCGATCATAGCCGCGCCCTTCAGCTTGCCGCGACCCTTTCTTTTTGGCGCGCCCTCCATGAAGTGGTATTTCGGGCGGTAACCTATCCAGCCGAGAGGGCC
>JAITNT010000050.1 GCA_031290295.1 Clostridiales bacterium | reverse complement strand
CTTTTCCTGCGCCGCTTGGACGCGCCTTGTTCGAGGTGGACGCGGGGCGTATTCTCGGCATAGTAAAGAGCATTATCACACATTGCAAAAGCCGTATTTCGTCGGTATATCTCAGCGTTCAAATGCACGGATATATTCTTTCCGGACGAGGCGCGCCGCTTGTCTATGTTTCGTGGCGCGACCGCCGCGCCGAGGCGTATGGATATTCGCCGCAAATTGAGTTGAAAGAAAACAGCGGCACAAAGCTGAAAGCAAATTTACCCTTGGTGTCCGTTCTTGCCGAAAGGCAAAAGCGCCCGGAAAGCTTCGCAAACCAACGAACGCTCTATACGCTCGGCTCCTTTGTTTCGTTTTGTCTTACCGGACGGAACATTACCCACGTTACCGATGCCGCCGCCTCCGGCTTTTACGACGTGTACGGAAGAAGCTATGATTACGGACTGCCGCTCGTTCTTCCCGAGGCGCGGCAAGACGTTTCGTGTGTCGGCGTGTACGGCGGCATAGAGATTTTTACGCCTACGGGCGACCAGCAGACGACGGTGTTAGGGCTTGAGTATGAGGATAAATATATATTAAATATAGGAACGGCGGCGCAGGCTTGCACCGTAGATTCCGTGTATAGCGATGCCGAATATGAGTGTCGGCCTTTCTTTCGAGGTGGGTATCTACCGACAATTTCCGGATTGATAGGCGGCGCCGTTTTGACGGATAAAGGCTCGGAAGTGCCGTACAAAAAGCTCGCGGATAACTATGCCGCCGCCGTAGAAAAGCTGCCGCGAAGGAGCGGGCTTATCGTAACCGGCGGCGCGGCGGAGTATCATAGGGAGCTTATCGTTGAGGCGTTGAAGCATACGGGAATCAGGTTCGCTTTTGCAGATTACAACGGTACAATGGCGGGACTTTATAAGCTCGCCGACATGCGGGGGGGGGGGATAATATGAAGCCTAATAACATAAGCGTCGGCACTATGATCGCCGAAATAGGATACGCGGGTATTCCCGTCGTCATCAAAAATGCCGGGTTGGATTATTGTATAATTGATTTTGAGCACGGCGCATTTGACTACTGTGAGCTGCGCGAGCTTATTTTTTCGGCAAGGTCGGTAGGACTAAACGCCGTCGTCCGGTTACCCGACAACAATCGCAAGGACATAATACGGCTGCTCGATATGGGCGCGGACGGCTTGCTGTTGCCGATGTCGGAAACCGCCGAGCAGGTACGCGCGGTCGTCGGCTACGCAAAATATCCGCCCGTGGGAAAGCGGGGCGTTTCTACCATGCGGGCGCACACGGGCTACAATCCGGGAAATTTGGCGCAATATATGCTAAAGTCAAACGAACGAATTACCGTTTACGCCCAAATCGAAACGGCAAAAGGTGTCGCAAACCTGTCGGAAATAGTCGCCGTTGACAACTTGAACGGTATTTTCGTCGGACCGAACGACCTTTCGGCCGATCTGAATTGTATGGGCGACAACGCGCCGGTGTTAGCGGCGATGCAAGTCATTGCAAAAACGGTCAAAGCGGCGAACAAAAAGCTGGGCGTTATTACGTCGAATCCGATATTGCTTGCCGAGGCGGAGAGGCTTGCCTTTGATACGCTCTGTATTTCAAGCGAATTGGCGGTTTTGGCCGCCGGATATAAATCATTAAGGAGATAAACGATGAAATCTAGCCGTGCCTTTTCAGCAATAGCTATGGTAACGCTGTCATTTTTACTAATCGGCATTTTAGCGGCGTGCGCCCGAGAGCCAGCAGCCCCGCCGATCGCCATGCCTCCGTCTATTTCCGGTGTGCGCGGCATGCGTACCGTGAATACTGGCGTGTTGTTTGACGCGCTCGAGGGGGTTTCGGCTTACGATTCCGAAAACAAGGACTTGACGGGGTCAATCGCCTTGATATGTGATCCCGCTATCGCGTTCGACGACGGGAAATATGTTTTCTCCGATTCGGAAGCGGGAATTTATGAGTTGGCTTATTCCGTTACGGATCGCAACGGTAACAAAAAAAGCGCCTATACCACGCTTTCAGTGCAAAAGGTTCCCGACTACGGCTATTTTTTAGGGGCGGGAGACAAAGACAAAACTCCGGCGCAGGCATTTCAATCGCTGGTATATAAGGATAGCGCGACGGGCGTTTCTATGACGTACGCGCTTTACGTGCCCTCGGATTACGATGCAAACCGCGAATATCCGATGATGGTTTTCTTACACGGCAACGGATCGCAGGGAACTAACCTGCCTTTCATTAACGGCGGCGTCGGCTATGAGTTGTTTTTGCGCTATATTTCGCTGTCGGATAAATATTCGTGTATATTTGTGGCGCCGCAGTGTCCGTCGGGCGACTTCTGGACACCGTACGCCGATTATTCTAACGGATACACAAACGTTGACGCTACGCCGCGCACCGCCGCAAGTAGAGCGATGACGAGTCTGCTCGATACGATTACGGAAACTTACAGCATCGACCACGGCAGGCAGTACATTACCGGGCTGTCCATGGGCGGGTTCGGCACATGGGATCTTTTGGCGCGCTTCCCCGGGCGTTTTGCCGCCGCGGCTCCTATCTGCGGGGGCGGAGACGCATCGTATGCCGAGTTAATCAAGGCGACGGCGGTTTGGGCGTTCCACGGCAACGCGGACGAACGCGTGCCCGTAAGCGGATCGCGAAATATGGTCGCCGCACTGGAAGCGGCAGGCGCCGATATTAAATACACCGAGTATCCCGGCGTAGGTCACGAATGCTGGAATCATGCCTTTGCGGAGGACGAGTACTTTTCTTTCTTGTTCACGAAGGCTATCAACCAAAGCTAGACGCCGTATTAGATACACTATCGTTCGGACGTTTCCACAAATTGATTTTGGACAGATTGACAAGCTGCAGAGCAGACGCAAAGCGCGGTTTGGTATAACTTTTTATACTGTTTTTATAGACGACCCGAATATGGATTAATTTGGATTATAAAGCGGTGTTAACAAAAACCTGTAAACGATGTTAATCTCGCGGGTTTCCGTGCTACCTAAAATTTGGGGGCGGTACAGCTCAATCCGTTCGATCAGTTTTTTGACAAGCTCTGCGGTCAGATCCGTGATGTCGGCGTAGAGGGCGGCAAGCAGTTTCAGCCTTTTAAGGCTTCCGCGCTGTCGTCGGCTTTACCGAGTTCGGCGGTTATTGCCGTCAAGCGTTATGCGATTATTCAATCAATCACATTTTACGATTGACCTTTGCTATATAAAATCATACCTGCAAAGTGCTTGCGTTTTTAGTCATTATGTACTATAATCTCCTTACTAAATCAAAGGAGTTTTTGTTTCTATGCAAAGAAAGATAGCGAACGCGCTAGTCGCGTGGAAAAACGGCGCGTACAGAAAGCCGCTCCTGTTGCAGGGAGCAAGGCAGGTCGGCAAAACCTATACGCTTTTAGAGTTCGGAAGGCTGTACTACGAGAATGCGGCGTACGTCAATTTTGAAACGAGCACGACAGCAAGAACGACCTTCGACGAGGATATTATGCCGGATAAGCTTATCCCTAAGCTGTCCGTTTTGACGGGCGAACGAATCGTCAAAGAGAAAACTCTGCTCATATTCGACGAGGTACAGGCTTGCGAAAAGGCTTTGACGAGCCTGAAATACTTTTGCGAATTCGCACCGGAATATCATGTCATAGCGTCGGGCAGCTTGTTGGGTATCGCCGTAAACCGCAAGCAATTTTCCTTTCCCGTGGGCAAGGTAGACAGGCTAACCATGTATCCCATGGACCTCGAGGAGTTTTTAGCCGCGTTCGGCGAAAATGCGCTTATTAAAAAAATTCGCGACTGCTACGATACGAACGCGCCCATGAACGCGGCATATCACAAGGCTTTAACGGAGTATTACAGGCAATATCTCGTGATAGGCGGCATGCCGGAGGCTATCGCCAAATATGTCGATACAAAGGATTTCCGGCTTGTACGCCTTACGCAACAAAATATTTTAGCCGATTACCTTGACGATATGAGCAAATATAATTCGGCAGCCGAAAGCAAAAAGACGCGATTAACGTACGGAAATATAACCGTTCAATTATCAAAACCGAATACAAAGTTTCAATACAAGCTGCTCAAATCGGGCGGCAAGGCAAGCGAATTTGAGGACGCCTTGCAATGGTTGGAGCTTACGGGCATCGTAGATAAATGCTATCTCACCGAAAAGGTTATGCTTCCGCTTGAGGATTACAGAACGACGGACGCGTTTAAGATTTACATGTCGGACATAGGCTTACTTTGCGCAAATAAGGCGCTGCGACCCGACGACATACTTTACTCCGCGCCGGGCTTGAACGACTTTAAGGGCGGTATGGTGGAAAACTATGTCGGACAGCAGTTGAAAATAAACGGCTATAATAAGTATTGCTGGGTGTCGGGAGCGACCGCCGAGGTGGATTTTATCATTGAAAAGGACGGCGGCGTTATTCCTATTGAGGTAAAATCTGCGGACAACACACAAGCAAAAAGCCTTAATCACTATATCAAGCTTTACAAGCCGCCCTACGCGATTAAGATAGCAGATAAAAACTTCGGCTATCACGACGAAACGAAAACGATTCCGCTGTACGCGGCATTCTGCATATAGGTTATAAAAACCAAACGGTGTATATTTATCCGCAATTCTGTATATTTAACTGATGCCAAACCGTCCGAAAACAACCGAAATCAAACGACAGGATAAGGGCGGCAACAAACTGTATCAGTTTGTTTTGCACGGGGCTACGCAACGGGGATACCCCGTTCGTTTTTGACCGCTTCGCGGTGTTGGAAAATTTCACAATCCTACCGCGCAAGCAGTGTTCTTTGCATATATACGCGTAAGCACAGGAGGCGGATATTCGAGATGTACGCGAACGGCACAAAGGCAAGGCACATTATGAATTGGCTGAACGAGAATAAAGTACCGGATACCGTAGGCAATCGGTGGGATAAGAACACAATCCACCGCATACTTGCGAACAAGAAATATTCCGGCACCTATATTTACAACGACATAGAAATCAAAGGCGGTATGCCGCAAATCGTTAATGATGACCTTTGGGAGAAAGTCGCCGCCATTATCGCCAAGAACAAGCTCGCTCCCGCGAGAGGTCGGGCAAAGGTTGACTATATCCTCACAACAAAGCTATTCTGCGCGAACTGCGACACGGGCATGGTCGGTATCAGCGGCAAAACGCAAGGCGATTTTGCCTAGCAGAATTCGTAAACGCTGAATACTTAGCAACAATACTAAAGATAGGGTTCAATGGAACGCAAACGGATAAACAAATAACTAGATTTACGACTGTTTCAGAGTAAGTCTTGACGTAACCTTCGATAAAATCCGCGAGAGCATCAAAATCGACATAACGACGGGCGATATAATAACGCCGAAAGAAGTCAAGTTCGGTTATGACACGATGTTGGAACGAAAGCGGATTGCGCTGTATTCGTACAATCTTGAAACGGTGCTTGCTGAAAAAGTGGAAACGATACTTGCGCGCGGCACGGCAAACACGCGGATGCGTGATTATTATGATTGCTGCGTTTTAGAAAAAACTTATATGCCGAGTATAGATAAGAACGTTTTTCAAAAGGCTTTGAGAGCGACCTCTAAAAAGCGCGGCTCGGAATTTATTAATTGCCTCGGGATTTTAAATGACGGCAGGCTTGTGATTGCGACGGTAGTTAACGCTTCGATTCAGAAAACGGGTAAATTGCGGGTAAAAATGAAGAATCCCGCCGAGAAAAAATTTAGGTTTATGAATAATCGACGTCAATATCGCGTTAAAAAGCGAGGATACGGTCTACGTAACGATTCCGTTCTTAGACGCGTGGACTGCGGGAACGATATTTATAGAGTAGGGTCTGAATTACGGTATTACGCCGCTCGCTTTGTTATGTGCGGCCGATAATTTTGCGGCAGGTGTCTTTTATCAGTAATTTTGACGGAACGACGATGTGCTCGTTCGGTTCCTTCGGGTTTTTAATGAGTTTCAATAACTTCTCGGCGGCTTGCCGCCCTAAAGCGTGACTGTCCTGTTGTACGGTGGTTAAATTAGGGTAAAGAAGCTGCCCTATTTTAATGCCGTCGAAGCCCACTATGCCGATATCGTCGGGTACGTTTAACCGCAGGTCGTGCGCCGCCTTTAAGCCGCCCAAAGCCGAATAATCGTCGGTAAAGCAAACGCACGACCTTTTAACGTTGTCGGCGGCGACCCGTTCGATAATCGAATAGCCCTCGTCTATCGAACAAAACGTCGTATTGATATATGTGATTTTATTGAAATTAATCTGCGACAACGCGCCGCGAACGCCGTTCAGACGTTCCTTTGTGACGTAGGATTCGCGTCCCAAGCAGTAATATATGCGTTCGTAGCCGAATCCGACGATTTGCTTGATTAATTCGGCGGATATTTCACCGTTATCGCTGCTGATACTGCTTATCCTTTCGTTACGGTTATCGAAAGCTATAATCGGCTTATCCAGCCCGAAAAGCTCCTGAATTTCCTTTTTTTCAAAATCCGCGCAAACGATAAATATGCCGTCCAACCTTTTCGATTTGCAATGCGCAAAATAATTTTCGTCGGATTTGTCGGAAATAAAGGTTATAAAATATCCGTTGTTCTCTATTTCGATTTTAAAGCTGTTCAGAATTTCCGAGAAAAAATTGTGTGTTAATCCCAACTTGTTTTTTTCGCCAATACCGTCGTAAAGCAATATGCCGATACTGCTCGACCTTTTCGTTATCAGATTGCGCGCAATCGAATTAGGATAATAGCCCATTCGCTGAGCCGTTTTTAAGATTTCATTTTTCGATTTATCCGATATGTCGTGGTAACCGTTTAGGGCCTTGCTTACCGCAGACGCGGAAAAACCGCTTTCCTTTGCTATGTCGTAAATCGTTATCATATTTTATCCTGAGCCCAATTAATGATATTCGGGTCTTGTTTCAAGTATTTGAGCGTTATACCGTGGCGTTTATTATCGTTAAAATATCTTACGACGGTGTTTTTGGTTTCCACGCCGTCCACGTACAGGCTAAGTCTTTTGCCGTCGCAAAAGGCGGCACGCTTCTTTTCTATGGTAACCGAATAGGATGCGTTCCTTAGCGCGAGGTCAAACCTTATTTCCTTTTGTTCGCCGCTTAAAGCGGGGGAGAATACGATACCCTCGGGAGTAAACCCAATCCCGTACGCTTCCATAAGCGCGATTACGAGCCATGTAGACGTGCCGCTGAGAATCGGGCCGACGTTTTCCCGAGTTATCGGGTTGTTATATTGCGTACAGAATCTGGGATTGCCCTTATATAAGTGCGGGTCTTGCAGAGTTTTGTAGGGCATGACGATACCGAGCATAAAATAAGCGTTTTCAAGCAGTTTTCCGCGCAGTACGGAATCCGATACGGTTTTAGAGGCTTTAAGCATCGCCGTAACCGCCATCATCGCCGCGTGCTTGAAAACGCCTCCGTTTTCACGGTCGCCGGGAAAGTACTGCTCAGTACCCGCCGCCGCGCTCGTGACGGATGACAGCGAATGAGCGGTGCAAAGCTTAAAGCCTGACGGGGTTTTCAGATGCCTTTCGACGATGTTCAGCATAACGGCGATTTGTTCCTCGTCCGCGACGTCCGAAAGGATTGACCATGAAAACGAATTGAGGTAATATGTGCCGCCGATATCCGGGTCGGTACAGAAACCGTCGTTTTGCGCGCCTAAATATCGCAGTCCGAACTTATTTTTGCGATTAATCAACACGCGCGCGAAAAAATCGCCTTTCCACGCGTGTCGCCTACAGGCGCAAAATACGGATTCGGACAGCGACGACATTTTTTCCGCGTAATCGGGGTCGCCCTTCAGCTTTGCTAATTCGCGCATATTATCCGCGGCGATTTTCAGCAAAAAGGCGTTCATAACGCTTTCGCTGTA
>JAITNT010000031.1 GCA_031290295.1 Clostridiales bacterium | reverse complement strand
GCGAGCCGTGATGCCCGAGCTTAATCACGTCTACGTCAAAGGTTATCTCGCCGTACGCGGCGACAAACTCGTCCGTAGCGGCCTTTTCCGCGTCGCCCGACATCAAAATCTTTTTGCCTTGATATTCCGTTACGGAAATATTCGAGCAGTTATTCCATTCGTCCGAGGCGCCGCTCTTATACCTAGGCGATTGTGGCCCGTAAAAGGTCACGGAATACGGATCGCCTGCGGCGTCACGCCCGCTTATATCCTGCAAGGGCTTGCCGCCGCGCCCGGCTCCGCGCCTGCCGTCGCTAACGATTACTTTAGGCGTAAAGGTTTCGCTTCCGCGCGTTACCTGCTCGTACATTTTACTAACCGCGTCGGTGTACACAGCCGTCGTTTTGACGGCGACGTCGGCGTAGCCCGCGCCCGACAAGGTCCAAAGCTTCTCGTTGACGTCCGCGGCGGCGCTGTCCGTAACGGCGATAGCGGGGTCGATAAAGCCGCCGTTAGCGGCAATTACGTTCGGGCGGTAAATTATGCGCGCGGGATACTTTTCGAGTATATATTTCATATTGCCGCAATGGTCGGAGTCGCTGTGCGTCAAAATCGCGTAGTCGAATATAAAGTTTTCGTCGCCGCCGGAAATGTTCTCGTCTATGTAGCCGATAATTTTTTCGCGGATCGATTGAGCGCCGCCGTCAGGCTTTTTCATACTGCCGGTATCTCCGAAGTCCACAATCATAGTTTTGTCGTCGGGAAATTTCAAAATCGTGCTGTCGCCCTGCCCGACATTAATAAAATGCGCGCTTAATACGCCGCCGTTAAGCGCGACCGAGTCCGAGCCGCCGTCCGCACCCCCCGAAGCCTTTACGCCTAACCTCAGAGCTTCGTCGATTTGCCGGGTAAAAATACAACTCGCGCCTAAAATGACGGTTAAGATAACCGCAAGCGCGACCTTAACTCCGGTCGTCATTTTCATATTGCCGAGAGCTTTTTTCGCGGCGCTTTTTTTTGCCATATATATCCCTCTGAATGTTATTAGAGTTTTTGCGTAGTCCCTCGCGGTTTTTTAACGAATCCGTCTCGCGTCCGAAATTCCGCGCTTAGTTTCGCAACGACTTTATTGCGCCAAAAGCGCTTTTATATTATCTATTTCTTTCCGCGCCGCATTATACCCAATCTCCATCATCTGCTCGAAGCCGTTCTTTTTTGACGCGGAAAAATCCCCCAGCTCCGCCGATACGAGCACATCCGCGTTCGCCCTGCCGTATGCGGCGTTTTGCGCGGTGACTATCCTCAACGAGGCTTGCAACACCTCGACCGTGCTTGTAGACGCCGTACCGCCGCCGCGCGTAGGGTTAACGTCAACCGCGACGACGTAATCCGCGCCGAGCACGCGCGCGACGTCCGTAGGAATAGTATTGAGAACCCCTCCGTCCACAAGGTGGCAGCCGTTCATAACTACGGGCTGAAATACGCCCGGAACGGCGCAGCTCGCGCTCACCGCGCGCGCGATATTTCCCTCGGTAAGTATAATCTGCTTTGCCTCTATCAGATCGACGGCTACGCAAGCAAACTTATATTTAAGCTCCTTAAAGCCCATGTCGCCCAAAAATCTGCGTACAAGGTTCTCGATGCCTTTTGCCGGGGATGCAAGAAATATAGGTCCGGTCTTTATTTCCTTAGGGTCAATCGCCACGCCCGCGTGTATCAAATCGTCCGAATTCGCGCCCGCGGCATAAAGCGCGCCCACAATCGCTCCGACGCTCGTGCCGGCTACAACCGGGAACGTCAAGCCCGCTTCGGCAAAGGCCTTAAGCGCGCCGAGATGGGCATACCCTCTCGCGCCCCCGCCCCCGAGAGCAAGCCCGAGTACGGGTTCTTTTTTCTTTTTTACGAATTTACTAAAAATAGCCATGTCACTATTATATATGATTTGCGGCAAAATGCAAAATGAATTGCACCGACTTTCCGCTTAAAAGCCTCGGATACGCGGCGGTATCGGAGCGCGGCAATCCAAAAAAACAACGGGTTTAGAAATTGTATTGAATTAGGAAAAATATATGTTGAATTGCATGTTGTCAAAGCAAGCGCCGCATTTTTCTTGACTAACCGGGAAGAAAACACTATACTGATATACGGTAAATGCCTTAAAATACCGTGCACCCGTAATTCAACGGATAGAATGCTTGTTTCCGATGCAAGTCGCTGGGGGTTCGAGCCCCTCCGGGTGCGCCAGCAAGACCGAACAAAAAGTCAGTAGGAAATACGGCTTTTGTTCGGTCTTTTTCTATGCAAAAAGCGGGTTTTGAGGCATTAAAAGGGGCAAAATGACAACTTGCGGCAAAGCCTATTACTTTTCGTTCGACTTAACAACAGCATAAAAGCAAAACAATAGACAAAAAAGACTTGAGTCCTAACTTTTCGTTCAATAACCAAAATCGGCAACGGGGCGAGCTTTGAGCGGAAAATAGGGAGGTCATATTTATGGAAAACACAACAATCAAGGGCTTTTTGAAATACTGGCTCGACAGCGTCATGCGCGGAAGCATTCGCCAAAGCAGTTATATGGCATATAGGGGATATATAGAGAACCATATAAACCCAAGCATTGGAACGGAGGAATTGCTCGCAGTAAAGGCGGAGCGATTGCAAGCCTTTATCGGCGAGCTGACCGAAAAGGGGCTTGCGAGCAAGACGGTGCGCTCGATTATGCTCATGCTACGGGGCGCGTTGGAATGCGCCGTAGACTACGAATATATCATAAAGAACCCGTGCGATAAGGTGAGGCTTCCACGATTGGAGGAAAAAGAGGTTATCGTTTTTGACGAGTCAGACCAAAAGCGGTTGGAAAATACCGTAATGCACGGCGGGGACAAGCGATATTTCGGCATACTAATTTGCCTGTACACAGGGCTTCGGATAGGCGAGCTTTGCGGCTTGAAGTGGGACAGCGTGAACTTTGCGCAAAGTACGATAGAGATAAAAAGCTCGCTCAATCGGGTAATCACCTATGACGGAGGAGCGAAAAAGACGGCGGTGGTCGAGGTCGCGCCCAAAACGAAAAAGTCGCGGAGGACGATACCGCTTCCGCAGTTTTTGTGCGACCTATTAAAAAAGCTCCGAAAGGAGAGCAATAGCGAATACGTGGTTTCTATGAAAAACGGGAAAGCGGTTGAGCCGCGTATGATGCAGATAGTTTATACGAAACTACTTAACGAGGCAGGGGTGGCATACGTCAGCTTCCACACATTGAGGCATACGTTCACAACGCGGGCAATCGAGTTCGGCGTGGACGTAAAGACGATTAGCGAGATACTCGGGCATTCAAATACGATGATAACGGTCAATCGCTACGCGCATTCGCTGTTCGGGCAGAAGCGCAAGATGATGGAGCGGTTCAATCACTTTTTCGGGCAAGCAACCCAAGCTCAAATTTTTTTCAAGCGGCATCTCATAGAGTAGGTTACTCTAAGCAATGTCTATAAAAATTATAACATAAAATTCGACATTGTGCAACCTAAAATACCATTTTGTAACAAAAAAAATGTGAATTTTTCAATCCGAGTAAGCTATCTTTCCATTTTTGGGGACAAGGACATTTGCTTTGTCCTTTTTTATACTTTCAAGATAGCAAAATGATTTTGTTTGCCTTGTTTTTCAACTTTTCTGCCGTTCCATTTCATAGAGTAACCTACTCTATGAAATTTTGCGGGAGGTATGTGTAATGAAAATGAGAGGTTCTATTTTTATAAAATCAGTTTTATTGCTGATTTTGGTATGCTTTGTGTTTTCTCTTGCCGCTTGCGCTGCGACAAAACGGGACGCGGTACTCGTCTTTTGGGGGAGTGACACCAAAAGGTTGGAATTTGATAACGGTGAATACCGACTTATCGAAAATGACATCGTTACAGAATCTTGTTCGTACACGGTTGACGGTGCTATATATACTCTGGAAAACGGCGTAAAGCTCAAACTGATAAATTCAAACGTATTGGCTATACTCTCACAGGGGTTGCAGATCCAAACGACAGTTTCCGGCGGAGAGTCATTTAATACGCCCCGATATTTTGAATGTACGGTTTCTGTGGGCGAAGTAGATGTGCGTTATAAATTTGAAAGCGACGGCACATATTCGGCTATAACAATGCAGTCCTACGCCATAACGGTATATAGAGCCGGAAATTATGCCGTTAGCTCGGGCGTTATCAAGACGAAGGTAACTCAATATATGGATGCAGAACGCCCGTTAAGCGTCGGTACTATCGGACAAGTGTCGTATATGTATATTGACGAATCCGGTATACTTTCTTTCGGCGTTTACATAAAAGACCCGTCGGTTTTTTATAACGGTTCAAACGAAAACGGCGATAATGACAATGGTCAGCAGGCAACTTACACCTTGACTTACGCCGCGCAAGCGGGCGGCGCGATAACGGGCAATCTATCTCAAACCGTGCAACAAAACGGAAACGGGACAATCGTAACGGCGGTTGCAAACGACGGCTACGAGTTTATAGGTTGGAGCGACGGCGTAACTACGACAAGCAGAACGGATAATAACGTAACCGCGAACAAAAGCGTGACGGCGCAATTTATACCGATACCGGATAATACGGCGGAATTTGCGGGCGGAAACGGTCTGGTATATAATCCGTATCGGATTATAACCGCAACACATCTGGGCAATATGGCAAATTATCCCGATGCACATTTTAAGTTGCTTAACGATATAACGTTGTCTGCGGTATTGGCGGGCGCACATAATTTTACGCCGATGTTTAGCGACGAAATCATGTTCAACGGCTCGTTCGACGGCAACGGACATAAGATTATAAATTTGACATGGTATAATGTAGACACTTTCTATGTCGGTCTATTCGCTTGCATATCGGCAAGCGGAAGCGTCAAAAACTTAACCTTGGAAAATGTAAATTTGTCGGGTACAAACTATATCGGCGGTATCGCGGGTTATTCTCTCGGCGCGATAACGGACTGCGCCGTAAGCGGTAATATTACGCACATAGACAAAAATAGCTATAAAATTTTTATCGGCGGTATCGCGGGCAGAGCGGGAAACGACATAAACGGCAATTCCTCGGCGGTTACAATCACCGTTGCGGATGCCAAAGCTGAAAGCGCAATCGGCGGGATAGCGGGGTATTTAAATTATCAGGGAACTTTTACGCTCCGTTCGGGCGGCGCGATAAACGCAACGTCGGAATCCGTTATATATTGCGGCGGGCTTATCGGGCGAGCGGAAAATCCGGTTGCTCTTACAAATAGCTACGCGACGGGTCATATAAGCGCGTCATCCTCCTCCTCCTCCTCCAGCTCCTATGCGGGCGGGTTCGCAGGATACGGCGGCAACATGACTATAACCGACAGCTACGCGACGGGCGATATAAGCGCGTCATCCTACTACTACTACTCCTATGCGGGCGGGTTCGCAGGATACGGCGGCAACATGACTATAACCGACAGTTACACGACGGGCGATATAAGCGCGTCATCCTCCTCCTCCTCCTCCAGCTCCTATGCGGGCGGGTTCGCAGGATACGGCGGCAACATGACTATAACCGACAGCTATACGACGGGCGATATAAGCGCGTCATCCTCCTCCAGCTCCTATGCGGGCGGGTTCGCAGGATATACCGGCGGCAACATAACTATAACCGACAGCTATACCGTATCAAAAATCATAAACAACGAAAGCGTGAAGAAGTTTGTTGGAGCATTTGCCGGCAGAGCAAGCGGCACAAATATTACCAACGGTTATTGGCTGTACTACGCCGAAAGCGGCGTGAATTATGCGGTAGGTCTAAGCGAGTCGCTCGGTATTCCAACCAACGTCGGCAGCACTAAAAAAACGACGGTTACGGAAATGTGCGCCCTTGCCGCCGCCCTTAATGCCGGTCGCGAGACGGCGCATTGGATAAGCAAAACCTACGCTCCGCCGATACTCGTTTGGCAACAAGTATAAAAACTCGTTTAATTTAGAATTGCACGCATAAGCCGCGCGGTAAATTTTTATGCTTTGCGGCGGTGTAAGGACATATAAGGAGAAACAAAAATGCAAAAAATAATCGACGAAACGGCGGACAGATACCGTAAAATTTTAGATAAGTATTACCCCGCGCACAAGTCAACCGGATTTACCGAAAGAAACCTGACCGTAAATTTTTGTACCGCCCTCGCACAAATATACGGCGACGACGTCGTTGTCTGGTACGAGGCTCCCGTCGGCGACGGAAACTCGCGTTTAGACGCTTTTGTTATAGACTTTAAAAACAAAAGGTTGTTTTTAATCGAGGCAAAAAGATTTGACAAAATCGATAAAAAAGTGCCCTCCGTCTTCAGCGATATAGAAAAAATAATAAACGGCAGCAATTTAGAATTTTTATTGCGGGAAAATCCACATATAGACGTTAAGAAGTTTAAGGCTTACGGCGTTATTCTCGGAGACGTTTGGACAAAAAAGGATAATATTAAATTAGACGACGAATTTATTAAAAAGCAAGAGTTGCGTAATTCTTTTGAAAATGATACGTTCTTACAAAGTCATAAATATCAAAATATAGATAAGCTCGGCGCCGTTAAATGCTATTGCTCCAAAAAAATAAACTCAACGTTGGACGAGGATTATACTTTATTGGCGATGACGATTGAAATAGCCTAAACGCAAGCAACCGGGAAAGCGTGCGGCAGGGGAAACGGGTTTGCCGCCTACTCTATCCAAGAAAGTTATCGTGCCGTCTGCGTTAAGAATTATTGCAACATAGTAACCATAATAGTTGACCATGCCGTAATAAGTGCCGATTAGGTTGTTCCCCGAGTAGTCGGCGGAAAGCTCAGCGCCGTAGCGGGTCAACAACTTAATAGTACCGGATATTGTGTCAGGCTTGGAGCAAGCGCCCGGACCGTCTACGGAAATCGAATTTGAAGTTATACCCCAAATGCTTTTGCTGCCTACACCGAAGATGTTTATTGTTATGCAGCTATCGCTTTGACTTATGAAAGTGAAATCGTATACGGTGTCGAATTCACGCCAAGTGCCGTTTCCGTGCTCGTCGAATGTGATGCTAAACCTGCCGGAATACCACGTGCCTGCGAGTATGGCTGCCGTTTCGCCGTCAATAGCTTCCAAGAAATAAATGCCGTTCATATAGGTTGGTTAACCTTTATGACATATCGTTAGCCTATTTGTTTGGAAGAAAAGAATATTAGAGCGTGTCCGCGTTAACTTAAAAAGAAACAAAAAAAGGATCGCCCCCGTCTTTTTCGTACGGGGGCGACCACTTCTTTATTGCTTTTAAGTCTCTTTATTGCGGACGACTATGCAACTTGCTTGCAAAGGTTGCAAGGAGGAACGCATCAAAGGCGAAGCCTTTATTTAGGCGTGAATATTATTTCATCGTCGGCGCCGAAAGACAAGGACGAGTTGCTGCCCGCCAGCTTGTTGAGTATCGTAGATATCGAGGATGTGATAGTCGTGTCTATACTGTCGCCGCCCAAAGCGTAAGACATGACCTTGAGCAATATGGCGCTGTCGCTCTCGCTGAGGTCATTTATTGTGACGACGTTCGTACCCTCCTCGCTCAAGGCTACGACACCGTCCGTAATTGCAAATCTGTTAGTCGAGGTAATATAAAAATCGCCTTTTAGCAGCCAGTTCCAAAGCCCGTCCAGTCCCGGCAGCCGTTCGTTTATCAGCGCGATCAGGGAGTCCTTACTAACGGACAGGCATATCGAAATGTTTGCCTCGTTAATCGGCGCCGTCGCATCGTCGGGATCTATTATGGGCGCGATCGAAACGCTTTGTACCGATATACCGATATCGGGAATAATTTGCTCGTCCTGAACAAGCGTCTCCTGCAGCATGGCGGCGATTTGTCCGCCGCTCAAGGACAACACGGCGTCAAAATCCGCCCCGGCAAGCATCTCCGCCACAAGCTCGGACAGCTTTTCCCCGGAGGTAAGTCCGTCGAGTCCGTCGTTTCCGATAGCGGCTTCGAGCGCGGCGACCGCGCCGTCAACGTTGTCCGCGTTCGGCTTGTCCGACTCCCTAATCGCGGGCGGATTGCCATTAAAAACCTTAACCAGCCTGCCGACGTCGCCCCAATTGTTAATGCCGAGCTGCGCCACGCTGCCTTCCGTGCCGATATAGGTTTGCATCGCCCAATTACCGCCGAAATAAACGGCGGCTCCCAAAATCACAAGTATAACTACCAGCGCTATAAGGAGCTTGAAGAAACAACCTAGGCATCCGCCTTTTTTTGCCATAATAACCTCCGAGTGCCGCAACAATACGGCTTACTCAATTATTCTATGCTGACATAATAGCACAAAAAGATTAAAAGAATATTAATCAGAATTAAATTCCGATTAGAATTCACTAAATAATAAAGGGTATTATTCCCCGAAACCATGCTTGCGGGGCGCTAAACCTTTTGCCGCAGTGTTTACCGTTCCGCAACGGGTTCCGCCTTTGCCGTGCGCCCTCTCGGCGTTTTTCCGACGCCTTTGGCGAGGCACAGAGGGACGACCGTAAGCGCGGCGAACACCAGACCCGCGATAGCGCCGCCGCCGAGCTTCACCTTGAATACGGACGACAGCGTGAGAAACTTAACGGTTTCTTCAAGACCGGATATAAGCACTATCGTATCCGCAAGGACAAAAATCATACAAAGCGACGCGATTGCCAACGGAATGAACAGGAATTTGGTGTACTTCCCTTTCATTACCGCGAAATATGCAAGTCCGAAGAACACCGCGGACGAGCATGAAAACAGCAAGTAAACATAGCTCACGGACTCATGCAGGGGCATCG
>JAITNT010000266.1 GCA_031290295.1 Clostridiales bacterium | reverse complement strand
GGTAATCGCGACCGCGGTCAGCTGTACCGTAGGAATTACGCTGTGCAAGCTTTGCCGCAAAATCCGCATTTCGCTCAAGAAAAAAAGCGCGGCGGCAACCGTTTGCGCGCAAAAAAATCCCGCGGCATGTAAAAAGTGAACGACTATATTTTACCCGCGCTGTTTCTTCTGCTTTTAATTGCGGTAACCTTCAAAAACATTCCCGCGTACAGCCTTTTTACCGAGGGCGCGCGCGGCGCGGTAGATCTTGCCGTCCGCGTACTGCCATTTACGGCGGCTATTCTTATCGCTATGGAGCTGATGCGGATCTCCGGTCTTACGGTGATACTCGCGCGGCTTTTCGACCCCGCTTTTTCCGCGCTCGGAATACCCTCCGAATTATCGGAGCTGCTCGTACTGCGCCCTTTCAGCGGTTCGGGCAGTATCGCCCTGCTTAACGGCATAATAGCGGACTACGGCGCGGACTCATACACGACGCGCGCCGCGTGTATCATGATGGCGTCAAGCGACACCGTACTGTACGTTTCCGCAGTATATTTTGCAAGCACCCGCGCCAAAAGAACGCTCTACGCAATCCCCGTCGCGCTCGCCGCCTGCCTTGCCGGCTCGATAGCCGCCTGCCTGATCGCGCGCGTATTATAAGCTTGTCCTATTTTTTCACCGTCAGCTGATAAATCGAATTTTTGTCCGCGCCTCTGTCGGCGGCTACCTTTTTTACGGCGTCCTTTACGGACAACCCCGAGCTTATCACGCTTTTTAGATGCTCCTCGGGCGTAAGCGACAGCAGCGGATTATCCGCCTCGTCCGCGCCCTTAACGACTATGACAAATTCGCCCTTGACGTTCCATGTTATTTCATCACCCAGAGTGTACCGTATTATTTCCTCGTGCAGCTTGGTAAGCTCGCGGCAAACGACCGCCGCCCGCGCGGAAAGCTCCTTATACAAAAAATCAAGCGTAGCCGCGATATCGTGCGGAGCGCAATAAAATATCAGCGCGGACGGTAAATTTTTGTAAGCGTCCAGCAGCTTCTTTTTTGCGGGAGCTTTTTCGGGCAGAAAGCCCAGGAAGGTAAAGCCGCCCGAAAATCCGCTCAAGGCGTAGGCGTTAATAACCGCGCTCGCGCCGCTTATTACGGTAACGGGTATACCCGCGCCGCGGCATTCCTCGACGAGACGCGCGCCGGGGTCTGATACGCAGGGCATGCCCGCGTCGGAAATGAGCGCGATGTTTTTGCCCGCGCGTAAAGCCTCGATTACCGAAGCCGCTCGCGAAGCCTCGTTAAATTTGTGATAGCTTTGCTTGTCGGCTTTGATTCCGTAATGATTGAGAAGCCTTGCGGAATGTGCGGTGTCCTCGCACAGTATGAGGTCGGCCGTTTTCAAAGTATCCAGCGCGCGCAAGGTTATCTCGTCAAGATTTCCTATAGGCGTAGCCACAAGGTACAAGGTTCCGTTCATGCTTCATTCCCTTTAATTTTTTTGTCGGCCGTATATTGCCGTAAGCTCGGGCGTTTCTTCGCCGTCTTTATCGTAAAGCTCCAGGGGCGGCTCAATTTTTAACCCGGCCTTGCCGCCGGAAAGCGCCTCGATAAGCACGAGCGCGGGCGGCTTGCCTACCCTGCCGCAAACGAACCGCAGCCGCTTCGGCGCTAAATCCGCCTTAGCCAGCTCAACCATAATTTCGGCGAGCCGCTCGGACTGATGCACCATATAAAGCCTGCCGCCGAATTTCAAAAGCCGCGCGGCGGTTTGACAAACGCCCTTCAAATCAATCCCCGTTTCGTGGCGGCACATAGCGATATGCGGGTCAAGATTTTTGCCGCCGTCGCCGAGCCGCGTATACGGCGGATTACATACGGCGATATCGGCTTTATGCAGTCCCAAAACGGTATGCGCATCCTGCATCGGAGAGAGAAGAATGTGAATTTTGTCCTCTAAGCCGTTAAGAATTACGCTGCGGCTCGCCATGTCTGCAAGCCTCTCTTGTATTTCTATACCCGTGACCGTTCCCGCGCCGTATTTACCGACAAGCAATATAGCGATAACGCCGCCGCCCGTCCCCAAATCCACTACCCGGGAACGCGGCGTCACCCGCGCGAAGTTAGCCAAAATTACGGCGTCGGAGGTAAAGCAATAATACTTTACGGTCTGAATAATTTTGAGCCCGTTAATCTGTAAATCGTCTATCCGTTCCCCCGGATTAAGCTTAACTTCCATACCGTTTATTTTAGCAAAATTTTGCGGTTTTGGCAAATATAAACGCCTAATACCAAGCATAAAGGCAAAGAAATCTCCGGTTAGTGCCGACTGAAGTCGGCGCGCGGAGCGAAACCGCGTTTTGTTCCTTGCCCCTTACCGAGTAAGCCCACGGGCGTGAAGAAACCTCGTAAAGGGGCAAATTATACGCGTTTTAACGCGTATAAGAGGAGAAACCCGGCAAAAGCCTCCGGCGCAGCATGCCCCCCCCGTACTATAAGCCAAGGGCGAACGCAATTAATTGCGT
>JAITNT010000148.1 GCA_031290295.1 Clostridiales bacterium | reverse complement strand
CGCGTGGCAATCGCCCGCGCGCTCGTCAACGAACCGCAGGTGCTTTTGCTCGACGAGCCGCTCGGCGCGCTCGATCTCAAAATGCGCAAGGAAATGCAGCTAGAGCTTATGCGCATGCACCGCGATTTGAAGATAACGTTTATTTACGTTACGCACGATCAGGAGGAGGCGCTTACCATGAGCGACACTATCGTGGTAATGAATAACGGCGAAATCCAGCAGGTGGGTACGCCGCAACAGATTTATGACGAGCCGTCCAACGCTTTTGTGGCGGACTTTATCGGCGAAAGCAATATTTTGAGCGGCGTAATGATAGAGGACCGGAAGGTTAAATTCACAAATACGGTATTTCCCTGCCTTGACAAGGGCTTCGACAAAAACGAGCCCGTCGATTTGGTAATCCGTCCCGAGGACATCGAGCTTGCCGAGCCGGACGATCCGAGGGCGCAGCTTGCCGGTCCGGTTACGTCGAGCGTTTTTAAGGGCGACTATTACGAAATGCAGATTACGGCTAACGAGTACGAGTTTTCCGTACAGGTTATCAACGGCAAGCCCGAGGGGCAAAGGGTCGGATTAATTATCGCGCCTAACTCCATTCACATAATGAAGAAGCTGCGTATAATTAACGAGGTCAAGACCGAAATATCGGGCGAAAACACCGTTTATATAGAGGGCGGCGAATTCACGCATAATTGCGCGGGTTTTTCTAAGGGCGACCGCGTTAAGGTTCGATTCCCGTTTTCCAGCGTCGAGCTTACCGACTACACCGAGGAGGGCGTTATTTCCGCTAAGGTGACGGCGGCTCTCTATAAGGGCAGCTATTATCAAGTAATCCTGCGCACGGAAGAAGGCGAATACGATATCTTTGTAGACACAAAGTACGAATACAGCATAGGCGACGAGGTGGGCGTTAATATCCCCGCCGAGGCGCTCGAAATAGAGCTTATGACCGAGAAAGAAATCAAGGAGGAGGACGAGGAATGACGCGCAAATTTTCTTTCAGCCTGTCCCGCAAGCATTTCGCCGTCCCGTACATGGCGTTTCTCGCGCTGTTCGTGATAGTCCCTCTCGTCATGCTTTTTGTTAACGCGTTCATGGCGGCGGACGGCAGCTTTACTTTTGCAAATTTCGCGAAATTCTTTACCGAAAAAACGGGTTTGCTGACCTTTTTGGAGAGTATGCTCATCGGCGCAATCACTACCGTGCTGTGCTTCTTTATCGGCTACCCTATCGCTTATATCCTGTCGAACCCTAAGTACAACAAGACGACGGTGCTTATCTTTCTTTTCATTTTGCCGATGTGGATTAACTTTTTGTTGCGTACTATCGCCATGAAGGAGCTTCTTGAAATGCTTAACGTCGAGCTTGGTTACGGCACGATACTGCTCGGAATGGTATACGATTTCTTACCGTTCATGATATTGCCGATATATACCACGCTTACGAATATTGACAAAAGCTACGTCGAGGCGTCCGAGGATTTGGGCGCGAAGCCGATGCAGGTCTTTTTTAAGACTATTTTGCCGCTTTCCGTGCCCGGAATAGTAAGCGGCGTAATGATGGTGTTTATGCCTACCATGTCGTCTTTTGTTATAAGCGACATGATGTCTAATAACACCATACTTCTTTTCGGCAGCCGCATTAACCGTTATTTTACCAACGCTACGGATGTGTCGCAAAAGGTAGGCAGCGCGTACAGCCTTATACTGCTTATCGTAATAGGC
Source organism: Clostridiales bacterium (assembly GCA_031290295.1). Lineage (GTDB taxonomy): Bacteria > Bacillota > Clostridia > Christensenellales > DUVY01 > JAITNT01. The sequence goes on along the minus strand of JAITNT010000148.1, from coordinate 4,208 downwards.
ATAACGGTACTCTTAAGCAAGAAACTGAATAAGAATCAGGTTCCCGCAAAGGGCGGCGACTTATGGTAAAAAAAATACTTGCGCGCGCCTACGTCGGAATAATCCTGCTGATACTGTATGCGCCGATAGTCACGATAATAATTTTCAGCTTTACGGAATCGCGGGTGAGCGGCGGCTGGTCGGGATTCTCTTTCGGCAACTATATCAGCTTATTTCAGAACGCAAAAATCGGCGCCGCGATTCTTAATACCCTGATTATCGCCGTCGTTTCCGCGATAATAGCCACGTTCCTAGGCACGCTCGCCGCCGTAGGTATAAGCAACATGCGTAAAACCGCGCGGACTATAGTTAACGGAGTAAATCAAATTCCCGTGCTTAACGCCGACATCGTTACGGCTATCTGCTTATTCCTGTTCTTCTCTTACTTTATCGACGGCGGTTATGTAACGCTCATTATAAGCCATGTGCTGATATGCACGCCTTTTGTGATAATGTCCGTTATGCCGCGCATACGGCAGCTTAACCCGAATCTGTACGAGGCGGCGCTCGATCTGGGGGCAAGCCCGAAAAAAGCCTTGTTCAGCGTGATAATACCGCAGCTTATACCGAGCATGATTTCGGGCGCGCTGCTTGCTTTTACGCTGTCATTAGACGACTTCGTAATATCGCAGTACAACCGCGGCACCGACGGCATAGATACGATATCGACTTATATCTACAATAATCTCAAGCGCGGGCTAGATCCCGCGTTCCGCGCCCTCTCTACATTAATATTTCTGGTCGTATTAGGAATTCTGATCGCCATTAATATACGTTCAAAACAGGCAAACAAAAAAAACGGAGGTAATCTAAATTGAAAAAAACACTGTCTGTCATCTTGGCAATAGCTTTTGCCGTAAGCATCGGCGCCGTATTCGGCGCGTGCGCGCCGCGCGAGGAAATCCTCAAGGTCTACAACTGGGGCGACTACATTGACGAGGATATCTTTGACGATTTCAAGGAATACTACGCGGACGCGACCGGGGGCAAAAAAATCACCGTCAAATACGACACATATGACAACAACGAAACCAAGTTCAACAAGTACAAATCGAACCGCAAACCCGATTATGACTTAATTTGTCCGTCGGAATACATGATACAGGAAATGCTCGCTTTGGATATGCTCAGTCCGCTTACCCGCAACGGGGACGGCGGTTATACATATGTGACTAACTTTGACAACGTCGTGGCGGATTTACGCGACGAAACGCTGGAATACGAGGGCAAAAAAATAAACGATTACGCCGTTCCCTATATGTGGGGAACGCTCGGTCTGCTTTATAACGTGGACTACGTAACGCAGGAGGAGGTCGAAACCTGGGGTACGCTTCTCGTTCCCTCCGGAACCCACGCCGACAAAAAGATCACGATGAAGGACAGCGTGCGCGACGCTTTCTTCGCGGCGTCCTTGTATTACTACCGCGACGAGCTGACCGGTCTATACGGCGACAGCGCGGCGCATAAAGCTAAGGTACAGGAAATCGCCGACCGTACCGACGCCGCTACGGTGAACGGCGTCAAAAATATTTTATCCGCGCAATCGGGCAAGCTTTACAGCTATGAGAGCGACGAGGGCAAGGGCGATATGGTAACGGGCAATTTGCATCTCGGGCTTATGTGGAGCGGCGACGCCGTTTGGGCGTTTGACGAAGAATTTGCGCTTAACCCCGCTAAGATTAACCTCGCGTACTATATCCCCCGCGAGGGCGGTAACATTTGGTCGGATTCTTTTGTAGTGCCTAAGTACGCAAAAAATTCCGCGGCGGCTGAAATATTCCTTAACTTCCTTTGCGAAACGGAAATCGCCAAAAGGAACATGCAGGCGTCCGGCTACACCTGCGCGGTGCAAGACGCTATCGACGAATACAAAGCGGAGTTAGAGGAGGACGAAATGTGGGATTCTCCGATGATTGCTAATACCGGTCGCGGCGACCGCGCGGGCAAGCCCTTTGCGGAATGGTACAAGGCTATGTATCTCGACACCCTGTTCCCTTCCGAGGAAACTCTCGCAAGATGCGGCGTTATGAAATTCTTCGGCGCCGATAACGACGCGATTAACGATATGTGGGATAACGTAAGATAATCCGGAACGGTTATGGCGAACGTAAGCCGACGCGTTTTCTGCGAAATCCCGGGAATTTGTGTTTTTGGGAATTTTGAGCGAACGCTTGCTTGCATGCCTTAAAGCTTTGTGATACAATGTATACTGAACAGTAAAAACTAGACAGGAGAGCTATATGAGAGTAATTTGCAACGGATTAGACCTTGCGGACGCGGTGGGAAAGGTTATCAAGGCCATGAGCGCGCGCAGTATAAACCCTATTTTGGAATGCATAAAAATCAAGGCCGAGGCTAATACGCTGACGCTTACCGCCACCGATTTGGAATTGACCATAGAGAAGCAAATCAACGCCGACGTGGAAATCGAAGGCACGCTCGTTGTGCCAGGCAAATTCCTGAACGACTACATAAAAAAGATGACGGACGGGCAAATCGAATTTTCGTTGTCCGACCGCAAGCTGCTTACCTTGCGTTATCTTGACGCGGTCGGCGAAATACGTTGCTTTAACGAGGACGAATTCCCGCAAATAAAGGAGGTCAACAACGCCGAAAGCTTTAAGCTGCAATCCTGCGTTCTCAAGGACTTCATTAACAAAATAGTTTTTTCCGTAGCGGTTGACGAGGCGCGGCCTATTCTCAAGGGCTGTCTTTTTGACGTTAACGGCGCGCTCGGTCTGATAACGGGCGTCGCGCTCGACGGATACAGGCTCGCAAAATGCACAAAGCCCCTCATATCCTCGACCGCAAGCAGCCTTACCGCGGTAGTGCCCGCCCGCAGTCTTATAGAGCTTCACAAGCTTTTGGACGAGAGCGAAACCGAGGTTACGGTGTACAAGCAACGCTCGGGTATCATGGTATCCTTAGGCGGCACTAAGGTCTATACACGCCTGCTCGACGGCGATTATCTTAACTATAACCAAATACTGCCCGTTGAATTTTCTACCGAGATAACCTTGAGCCGCAAGCACTTCGAGATCGCTCTTGACCGCGCGTCCTTAATATCGCGCTCGGACAAAAACAACCTCGTCAAGCTCGACGTACGCGAAAACTACCTCACCGTTTCTTCCGAGTCCGAAATAGGCAAAGCCGAGGAAAAGCTTTCTATCAACATGCGCGGCAAGGAAATAACCCTTGTCTTTAACGTAAGATATTTTATAGAAGCGTTGAGAGTAACCGACGACGAATTCTTGCGCATTAAGTTCACAAGACCCGAAAGCCCCTGCGTGATAACCTCCGCCGAGGAAAACAGCGAATATCTGTATTTGTTCCTGCCGATCAGAGTACCCGGATAAAAACGGCAAGAGGACGGTTTTTCTGAACGGTATAGAGGGCAAGTTAATTTATATTGCAAGCGGCGAAGAGATGTTTCGACTACGCGATAGCATTGACAACGGCTGTTTTATTTGTATTCGGGACCGGTGGCACGGACATGGATATGGGCTAATTGAGTGGAGCGCGAGAAAACAAACAGCTTCCTACCCGCCGCCGCCGCTTACCAACCATTGACTTGCCCTATACTCGCCCTATTCCCTCACTCCGGAATTTCGTAGTCTACGGTTTTTCTGTCCGTTCTTACGCTTTTGACGAACGCGCTGATTTTGACGTGCTCGGGGTGGATTTTGTATTCGGCTAACGCCTCGAGGGAGTCGAACTCGCTTACCAAAACGGCGTCGAAGCTCGTATCCTCGGCTTTTAGGTCTATGCCTACAACCGCGGATTTTAGACCTCCGATTCTGCCCGAAAGTCCTTCCAAAAGACTCTTGATTTTTTGCGCGTTTTCCGCTCTGCCCTCATCTTTCAGCTTCCACATAACTATGTGTTTAATCATATTAACCTCATCTCAAGGATTTTAGCCACATTTGCAGCGAATCTATGAATTCAAGATTGTTGCTTGTTTTGAGCATCATATTAATAAGCTGCTCGGTGGCTTCCTGAGCGTCGCCTATGCTGAAAATTTTGCGGATTGACCATATACCCTCAAGCTCCTTTTGTGTGAGCAACAGCTCCTCACGGCGCGTACTCGAGCGATTGAGGTCGATTGCGGGGAAAATGCGCTTTTCGGACAGCTTGCGGTCAAGGTGTATTTCCATATTGCCGGTGCCCTT